>JBATOB010000077.1:0-3266 GCA_049290655.1 Chromatiaceae bacterium
CTATCGGGGCCAGGATGCCAGCGCCTTTCGCGAGCTGCTGGCGACCTCCCTGTTTGCCGCTGACGTGCTGGGCTACGCCACCGCTGAAAAACGGATTGGCGTCTGAGCCATGCCGGAGACCCGCCGCCCCCTGATCCCGCTACCCTTCCTGGAGGCCATCGCCTGGGCCAAGGCCCGGCGCGTGGTCCTGCCCGCGACCTATTCCGGCGAGTTGCAAGGCCTGGCCCGGTCCATGGCCTTCAGCATCGCCGGTCTGGCCCAGCTCGACCAGTTGCAGGCGGTCCTCGCTAGCCTGGTGGCCAACCTGGCGAGTGGCGAGAGCTTTGGCCAATGGCAGCAACGGGTGCGCGCCGGCGAGATCCCCTTGGACCTGCCGCCGCATCGGATCGAGAACATTTTTCGTACCAATATTCAGGGCCACTACGGCCGGGGCCGCTGCGAGCAGCAACGGCGGACGACGGACAGTCATCCCTGGTATCTCTACGATGCGATCAATGACTCACGCACCCGCCCCAGCCATGCCGCCATGGATGGCTTCATGGCCCGCCATGATGACCCGGTGTGGGCGCGCTGGACGCCGCCCTCTGGCTACCAGTGCCGCTGTCGCAGAATTGCCCTCACCGAGGCCCAGGCCCCGCGCTTCATCGCGGCCGACCGCCAGCGGCTGGAGAAGGAGCCCCAATTGGCCGAGGCCCGCGCCCTGGCGGAGCCGGATAAGGGCTGGGATTATTCGCCCTGCGCCGAGCCAACGGCGGGGCTGCAGCGGGCCATTGCGGATCGCCTGGCGAGGTGTCAGGATTTCACGTTTGCGGCCAAGCGCCCCGGGCAGTCTGGCAAGACCTTAGTGTGCAATCCTCACCAGTACCCCAACATCCACCTGCGCAGCTTGGCAGGGTTCTTGGAAGCAGACCGGCAGATGCCGCCGGCGCGTCACGCTGCGGGGACCGAGCGGCTATCCCCGACGCTGGATGAGCCACGGTTATTTGCGCGCTTCATGCAAGAGTTTGGCGGTGAGAGCCGCGCGGCTTTCACCGACGTGGTTGGCAACGTCCTGGAGATCGACCGCCACCTGTTCCTGAACCTCAAGGGCGAGTGGAAGATCATGGAGGGCGAGCGGGCGCAGTGGCTGCTCTATACGGCACTCAATATCCGGCAGCCAGACGAAATCTGGTTAGAGCCGGGGAGGCAAGGCGGCGTCGATAAGCGTTACTATCTGAGCCGGTTCGACGTGGGGCGCCGGGGCCTGCTGGCATGTGTCGCCGTGTTTGAGCGCGAGCTGGGAGCGCTGGGAGCTTGGGGCGGGCGAACGAACTTTGCAACCACCCAGGATGGCTACATCGAGCGGAAGCGTAATCAGGAAATCATGGAGGGGGAAATAAAATACTGGAGGTGGGAGTAAGGGCGGGGTGTCGCCCTTATCCAAGCGGATCGCTGGTGAGTCACATCCCGGCCTCGCGACCAACCGTTACACCCCCTAGCCTAGCCCCACCTGCTGAGATTTGCAACCATGCCCACGACCAGCCTCCCCATCGCCACCATCCGCGCCCTGCGCCTGACCTGTCGTAGCTGCGGGGCCGCCGTGGTCATCCCCCGCACCGCCGACCAGGTGCCGACCAACTGCTTCAACTGTGTCCGCCCCCAGCGGGAGGCGAGGGACAGGGTCATGAAGCTCCTCGGCGAGCTGCGCTGGCTGCAAGACTACACCGCGACCCCGGGTGCCAGCGTCAGGCGGTGGCGGGGCGCTTGACCGCCTGAACAGCCACCCAATTTAGCCAGCCATGTCCGCATGCGGTTTTCTGAATACGCATGCGTTTTTCTGAATACGCATGCGGCTTTTTGTCACCGCAGTTGCGGTAGCGCGTACCGCCATGGCTGCTCCCGACCCCCCCTTTCTTAACAACTCGTTGTGCTTAACTTCCCCCTAGCTACCCGCTAGGGTGAGGGGTATGAGCACACCCGCGACCGCTTACGACCCCACTGCCTTCCGCTTCGAGGCCGCGGCGCCGCGCTTCGCGACCCCAGACCCAGCCGCCACCGGCGCCGCGCCGCGCCGCTTTGTCGGCGTCGCCTACTCGGGCGAGGTCATCCCTAATCACTGGGCCTGGGGCTCCCTGGTCATCGACCTGGAGGCCCTCGGCCTGCCGGACCCCTGTCCCTGTCTGCTCAATCATGATCGCGACGCCCCCGTCGGCGTCTGTGCCCTGCGCGTGGTCGATGGCGCCCTGGCGGCCGAGGGCCTGTTGTTGCGCAACGAGCGCGGCCAGCACCTGGCCCAGGCCGCCGACGACGGCTTTCCCTGGCAACTGTCCATTCATGCCGAGCCCGGCGTGATTGAGGAGGTGCAGCCCGGGGTCATGGTCAGCGTCAATGGCCACGCTTTTACCGGCCCGCTAACCGTGTTTCGACAAACTCGGGTGCGCGAGCTGTCCTTTACCCCGACGGGCTACGATCACCGCACTTCCGCCAGCGTCCTGAGCCTGCCGACGCGGGCGAATGCCCACATTATTATTGAGGATTTATCTATGCCTAACCCCCCTCTCCCCGACGCGCCCGAGACCGGCGCCCAACTGGCGGCCCTCACCGCCCAGGTTACGGCCCTGACCACCCGCGCCGCGGATGCCGAGGCGGCCTTGGAGGCCGCGCGCGCTACCGCCCGCACCCAGGCCGTTACCACCCTGTTCGCCGACCTGGGCCGGCCGGTGCCGGAAAAATCCCTGCCGCATTACCTGGCGCTGTCCGAGGCGGCCTTTACCGCCCTGGCCGCCGACCTGCGCGCCTTCCAGCCCGTCCTGTCCGCGCAGCTCTTCAGCGAGCAGGCCACCGGCCAGCCGGGGCCAGCGGCCCCCACCATCACCACTGCCGATATCTACGCCGCCCGGAGGGGTGCCTAAATGACTACCGCTATCATGTCCGCCCGCGCGGGCGAGTTCCTGCTGGCCGAGGCCCCCGGGACCCTGAGCCGCGCCGCTGTCACCGTAGCCGCGGGGGCCGGTAACCTGGCCCCCGGCAGTGTGCTGGGCCGCGTCACCAAGCGCCAGGCCGCCGCGCCAATCCCCACTATCGTCGGTACTGGCACCGGCGTTATGACGGGCCTGAACTGCGGCGCGGATGCGCAGGTCGGCAATTACCTCATCACCCTGACGGCCACCAGCGCCACCGCCGCCTTCACCGTCGTCGCCCCGGATGGTACCGCCCTGCCCAATGGCGCCGTCGGCACCGCCTACCGGTCGAATCATCTGTCGTTTCTGATCGCCAACGGCGGCACC
>JBATOB010000078.1:0-1873 GCA_049290655.1 Chromatiaceae bacterium
GTCGAGATACCGCCCAATCTCAGCCCGGTCTTCGTCGAGACCCCTGGCAACTCCCTGGTGGGGGGCATTCTGCGGGAGAGATTTCAACTCTCGGCCGTGCCACAGGCCGCCGCGGCCAAGGACGCCCGTGTCCTGGTGCGCATCTTGTCCGAATCCCGCCGTTCGCGGGTCGGGGCCCTGGATCGCAACGGCAAGATTATCGCCACCGAACTCTTCCTGGACCTGCGCTTCGATGCCCGCGACGCCACCGGCAAGGTCCTGGTCGAGCCCCGCGCTTTGGAGATTTCCCGCACCTTCGAGAATGCCGACGTGGAGGTGCTGGGCAAGCAACTGGAGGCGGAGATCCTCTACGCGGAGATGGCCCAGGACGCGGCCACCCAGGTCCTGGCGATGCTGCGCGCCGCCTTGCCCGCGGGCTAGTCCGGGACAGGCTGGCGCATGCGTATCCAGTTTCCCCAGCTTGCCACCCACCTCAAACAAGGGCTGCCGCCGGTAGTCATGCTCTGCGGCGACGAGCCCTATCAGCTCGGCGAGGCCGCCAGCCTGGTCCGCCAGGCCGCTCGCGCGCTAGGCTTCGAGGAACGGGAGATCCTGGAGGTGGATGGCCATTTTGACTGGAGCCTGCTCACGGTGGCGGCCCAATCCCTGTCCCTCTTTTCCAATCTGAAACTCATCGAGTTGCGGCTGGCCTCCGGCAAGATCGGGCGCGAGGGTGGAGAGGCGGTGCGCCGCTTTTGCGCCCAGCCCAGGCCCGAAAACCGGCTCTTGATCCTGGCGCCCAATCTGGAATATCAGGAACTCCAGGCCAAGTGGATTCAAGTGGTCGAGCGCGCTGGGGTGCTGCTCCAGGTCAAGCCCCTGGAGGGCCAAAGGCTGGTGGAGTGGGTTGGGCAGCGCCTGCGCGAACGCGGCCTGAGACCCGATCCCGAGGTCGCCGCCATGCTCGCCGAACGGGTAGAGGGTAATCTGCTCGCCGCCGCCCAGGAGGTGGACAAGCTAGTCCTGATTCAGGGCGAAGGCCCCCTGAATGCCGAACAACTCAGCCGCGCCATCTCCGACAGCTCCCGCTTTGATTTATTCGATATCCCCGACGCCACCCTGGCGGGAGATCGCGCCCGCATGCACCGCATCCTCGACGGCCTCGCCGCCGAGGGCACCGCCGAGCCCCTGGTGCTTTGGGTCCTAGCACGCGAGGTCCGTCTTCTGGCTCGCGCCGCCTTCGCCGCGCGCACCGGCCCCCGGGCGCTGGATGCCTTCCTGAGCGCTGAACGAGTTTGGCAAAATCGCCAAGGCCCCATGAAGTCGGCCCTGCGTCGCCTGCCGCCCGCCCGGCTGCGAGCCCTCATCGGCCAATGCGCTCGCGCCGATCGTCAGATCAAGGGCCTGGAAGTGGGTGAGGCCTGGCTGACCCTGGCGGTCATCGGTGATACCTTGGCCGGCGGGGAGGGGGCTCTTCCCCCGAGTTGAGATGAGAAACATGAAATACCGGGTGGACGCCCGCCCAGGTATGTTGAACTAACCTCTTGTCATTACCATCGAAATTGCCTGGCAGGGATGTCCCAGGCCATTCCTGATCGGCATATCGCGATCGGCCTGGGTGCACAGGGAACCCCGGCTGGCTGATCCCCCCCGCGCCGCATGAAAGAGTGCTTGACAAAATTAGCGAATACTAATATATTGTCTCCCCAGGACGGCGCGTTAAGACGCCTTCCCTTGCTGCAACCAGAACCTAACTTGAGAGAACCACGATGAAAAAACTTGCTACCGCCGCCGCCATCGCCACCCTGCTGGGCGTTTCCGCTTCCGCCGCCGCCTTCTGGGGTGGTGGTCCCGGCTATGGCAACAACAACATGATGAACGACATGTTTGGCAA
>JBATOB010000079.1:0-10464 GCA_049290655.1 Chromatiaceae bacterium
GGCGCGGGCGATGGCGACGCGCTGCTGTTCCCCGCCCGAGAGTTGCCGGGGGTAATGGCGGGCGCGCGGGGTGAGCCCGACGCGCTCCAGGGCCTCGTCGGCGCGGCGGGCGGCATCCGCTGCCCCGGTCAACTCCAGGGGCAGCAAGACGTTTTCGCGCGCGGTGAGAGTGGGCAGGAGCTGGAAGTTCTGGAAGACGAAGCCGACCCGGCCACCGCGCAGGGCGGCGCGGCCATCCTCGTCGAGGTGGTCCAGGGACTGGCCACAGAGCCAGACGGAACCGGCGGAGGCATTGTCGAGGCCGGCCAACAGCCCCAGCAGGGTGGACTTACCGGAACCCGAGGCGCCGAGTATGGCCACCGCCTCCCCGGCCTGGATGTCCAGGTCGAGCCGTTCCAGGATGGTCAAGGCGCCGGCTGGGCCTGTAACATGCTTAGCCAATCCCACCGCCCTGGAAACGGCCGCCGCCGCGGGTGCTGACATGATCCCTCTACTCCTGATGATTGGTTTGTGGTTGCCCACCTTGGCCCTGGGCGAGGAGCCGGCCCCCGCGGCCCCGGCCCCGGTCATCCTGGTACTCGGCGATAGTCTGAGCGCGGGCTATGGCCTGGACCCGAGGCAAGGCTGGGTTTGGCTTCTGGAGGAGCGCCTCCGGGAGCTGGGTCTGCCCCACCGCGTCGTCAACGCCAGCATCTCCGGGGAAACCACCGCCGGGGGGCGGACCCGGCTCCCGGCCCTCCTGGTCCAGCACCAGCCCACCCTGCTGGTGATCGAACTGGGGGCCAACGACGGGCTGCGCGGGTTGGGGTTTGGGGTCATCCGGGATAACCTGACGGCGCTCATCCGGAGTGGACGGAAAAGTGGCGCCCAAGTCCTGCTGAGCGCCATCCGCCTGCCGCCCAACTACGGTGCGGCCTACAACGACGTCTTTCAAGCCATGTTCCAGGAGGTCGCCCAGGCCGAGGGGGTGCCCCTGGTGCCGGATTTCCTCGCCGGCGTCGCCGAGGATCGCAACCTCATGCAGGCCGATGGCCTTCATCCCACCGCCCAGGCGCAACCCCTGATCCTCGCCAACGTCTGGCCGCTACTGGAACCCCTGCTGGTAGCGAGCCAGGGTGAGGCAGCGCCCGACAAGGGCCGCTGAGTCAGAGGGCGCGGATGGCAATCATCCGAGGGGACCTGGCAAATTCAGAAGAAACTGACATTTTTCTCGTCGTTTTATAGGTTTTTGGGCATGGCCCAGGCTCCGAAAATCAGACGCAACTATTTGAATATCCAGAGTTTCTTGTATTCGTTCATCCGTACTCAGCATCGAAGGGTGTATCAAGATGGAATGGGCAAACGTCATTAACAATCCTTATCTGAAAGATCTGCCGTTTAAGATCGAACTCAATAAATGGGGAAAAATTTTAATGAGCCCCGCCAGCAACAAGCATGGCAGCATCCAATATGAGGTTGGCTCGTACATCGACAGAAATAAAGGCAGTGGCAAGATTATTATGGAGTGCTCGATTAAAACGAGCGATGGTGTAAAGGTTGCGGACGTTGCTTGGGCATCCGACGACTTCATCGAGACATTTGGCTACGACACACCCTATGTTAAAGCTCCGGAGATCTGTGTCGAGATAAATTCCCCATCAAATTCAAAAGCCGAAATGGAAGAAAAGATCCAACTCTATCTCGCCTGGGGAGCCAAGGAGGTGTGGATCGTTGACGAAAGCGGGGAAATATCGTATTTCTCCCATGAGGGTCCAATCCAGAAAAGCAGAGAAGTTCAAAGCAAACAATTACATGGAAAATAAAGTGATTTCGCTATTTTTATGGGAATGAGCCAGGTTTACTTAGTTCCCTATACCCCAACAATCACTGAAGTGCCGGAAACCCTAAATGGCGCGGAGCCAGTAGCTCATTTCCCCGGAAAATTAATCGCGGCGGTCAGGTAAAAGACCGTTGCCAGGATCAGTACGGCGTTAAATCCCCAGTGGATCGCCAACACGGTGGCCAGGATCGCGGCCACCACCGAGGCAAAGCCGTTTACCGCCCAGGCCCAAGGCACCAGGACCGGCGTCCGGGCAGCGACGCTGGCCAGACCCATGGAAGGGCATCCCCATGGCAAAGGCGAGGGGGGCAATCAGCAGCACCGAGAGCCCCATCTTGACGACCTCCTCCAGACCCATCAAATGCCGGAAGGCGAGGGGCAACCCCAAGACGTAGATCAGTGTCAGCCCGGCAATGACCATTGCCGCCACCCCGACCGCCGGGCGCGACCGCCCAGCCTTTCGGAACCCCTCGGCAACCCGGCTGCCGAGGCCCGCGAAGAGCAGGAAGGAAGTCAGAACCACCGCCACGGCATACACGGGGTGGCTCAGGAAGAGGATGAATTTCTGGATGAAGGCGATCTCCACCAGCATGAAGCCCAGACCCAGCGCGGTGAAATACACCACCAGGCCTCCAGCCCCCTGGTCGGCGCCGGGTTCCCGCCGCAGGAATAGCCACAGGGGCAGGAGCGTCAGCAGCAGGCCGAAAACCACCGCTTGCACCAGGGTGGCGATCACCACCGGATAACCCCATTCGAGCAGCGACAGGCCACCCCGTTGCTTGAGGGCGAGGATTTCCGGCACCGTGTGCCAGCGGAAGAAGTGAAAGAAGTAGGGGCGGTCATCCGTGGCGGGGCGGATCACAAACTTGTAGCGATCCATGAAGTCCGCCCGCTGGTCCGACAAAAGCGCCGTGGCGCCCTCGTGGAAATAAGGCCGGTCCAGGATGTTGGCGCGGTTCGCCTCATCCGGCCTCATGCCCGGGTACCAGATGGCGTCGAAGGCACGTTCCCCGAGGAAGGTCCTGACCGCGGCGATCTCCGCTGGCGAAAAGGGCGAATTTTTCACCAGCAGGGTGGCGGTCTTCCAGCCCCGGATCATCACCAGGCGCGTTGCAGGGTCCGTTATGCCTTGTTTTTCCAGGGCCGCGACCGCCGTCGCGAACAGCTTGAGGGCATCCCGGGGCGGCAGGGTCACCCAACGGGTGATCGCCAGCAGGCCGCCGGGGCTCAAATGATTCAAGTAGGCGCCCAAGGCCTCCTCGGTGTACAGATAGCTCTCCGCCAGCCCATGCAGCCCGGCGACGGCAGCCGAAAAGGCATCCAGCAAGGCGACCTGGATCAAATCGAATCTAGCCCCGCTGGTCTCGACGAAACCGCGCGCCTCGCCGATATGCACCCGCACCCCCGGCAGGCTGTAGGGTCGACCGGAAAAGGCGCCGAACTTTTCCTGCACCAGCGTCACCAGTTGCGGGTTCAACTCCACGGCGTCCACCGTCCTGGCACCGAGGGTCAGCGCCTGGAGCACGTCGATCCCGCCGCCCGCCCCCAGGATCAGCACCTGGGGATCCTTCAGCAGGTGATAAGGCAGGGCCGAGGTCAGAAAGTCCAGGTAGGCCTGGGGTTCCCAGTGGCCGTCGAAGCGGTTGATGGCGGTCATGCCGTCACCATCGGTGAAGAGGGCTATCTGGGCTGGCGGTTCGGTATCGGCCATCAGGCTGAGGCCCGGCGCATGGCGGAAGGGCACCCGGGAACTTTCGACGGCCGTTATCACCCCCAGGGGGCTGGAGTCCTCTGCGACCACCCGCACGCCGCTGATTTGCAGGGTCTGGGCCAGTTCCTTGTAGGGCGAGGACTGGAGGGCGGTCCAGGCCCACGGTAGGGCGAGGATGGCGGCCGCCACCAAGGCGAAACCGATACCGATCCAGCGTCGGTTGCCGCTCCAGACCGCCAGGGCCCCAGCGATCAAGCCCATCATCGCGGTCCAGCGCAGGGCGCTAGCGGGCGCCATCACCAGCAGCAGACCGACGCTGCCCAGACCACCGGCCGCGGCGCCCAGGATATCCGCGGCGTAAAGGCGGGGGATGTCGTCGGGGAAGCGGGTGAAGCTCAGGCAAATGGCGGTGGCGGCGCAGAGGAAGGGCAGGATCAGCAGGGCCTGGATCAAGCCCAGTCGCGGCAGTTGCCAGGGATCCCAGAGGATTTCCAGGGCGTTGAATCCGACCCGCTGGGCGACGAGGAAGGCCAGCAGCGCCGTCAGGTCAAAGAGACCGGCGGCGGTGGCAAAGACGCCCGTGAAGCGCACACTCAGATGCTGTTGGGTCAAGGATATGAAGGCCCCCGCCGCCCCGTAGCCCAGCAAGGCCACGCTGATCATCATGTAGGCGAAGTGGTGCCACTGGATGATCGAGAAGAGCCGCATCAGCAGAACCTCGTAGCTCAGGACCGAGGCTGACAGCAGGAAGACGGCCAGATAGGGGGGAGTGCGCGATGCCATGGGCGCGCTGGACAGATATCAGGGGTTCGTTGTCAGTGACTTAGAAGGTATTTGGCATGTCAGATTACGGCTCAGCCTTGATCGCCGCCGGTTAGAGGTACAAAGCTGACTGGCAGGATTTGTCGGGTAGTGACCCCTCCATCCGCCTTCTTCTCCACCAGCAGGAGATACTGGGCCATGAAGTGGGCGCCAACCGGAATGACCAGGCGCCCACCCGGTTTGAGTTGGCGGATCAGGGCCGGCGGGACGTGACTGGCGGCCGCGGTCACCAGGATGGCATCGAAGGGACCAGCGCTCTCCCAGCCGTAATAGCCATCCCCCGCCCGAGTCTCGATGTTGGTGTAACCCAGGGCCTGCAACCGCTTGGCGGCCTCCTGGGCCAGGGGTTCTATGATCTCGATGCTGAAAACCTGTCCCACCAGTTCGGCCAGCACGGCGGCCTGATAGCCCGAACCCGTGCCGATCTCCAACACCCGCTGGTCGAGACGGGGATCAATCAGGTCCGTCATCAGGGCCACGATATAGGGCTGGGAGATCGTCTGGCCATGACCAATGGGCAGGGGACGGTTCTTGTAGGCGGAGGGCACCTGATCCTCGGGCACGAACCGATGGCGGGGTACCCGGCCCAGGGCGGCCATGACCGGCGCCGCGAAGGTCTTCCGGCCGGTCTCGGTGGCAGTCTCCTGGGCAAGGTCGGTTATTTCCCGCATGAGACGCTGGCGCTGGCTATCAAAGTCTTCGGCGATCAGCGGACCCGCCGCGCCAAGCCAGAGTAGAAGAAAGAACAGGAGCAGGCGGAACATAGTCGCGATCCCCCGGGGGACAAAAGCAAGCTGGAGAGAGGCTGGGCCCCTCAGCATCGCCATCGACAAGTGCTAATTGAAAGTATAAGAGAGAGTTGAGGCCCCTGCCGGTGGACATACGAATGGCTAGGCAACATCCGTCCTGTCCACCGGGTTGGCGGCCTCGTCCAGCAGAAGGGTGACTCGCTGATCCTGGCAGACTTGGGCGATGGGCAAGTCCGCCCCGGC
Source organism: Chromatiaceae bacterium (assembly GCA_049290655.1). Classification (GTDB taxonomy): domain Bacteria; phylum Pseudomonadota; class Gammaproteobacteria; order Chromatiales; family Chromatiaceae; genus M0108. Next base: position 5,345 of record JBATOB010000079.1, read on the forward strand.
TCGCCAGCCTCTCAAGGCCTCGCGCTTACCGGAGCCGGTGGCCAGCACCAGCAGATGCCGGCTGCTCTGGAGACCCCTGAGGCCCAGACTCACCCGGTCTGGGGGTGGCTTGGGGGCATCGTGAACCGGGATTACCCAGGCCTCGGGGTCCAGAGGTCGACCCGGGAACAGGCTGGCGGTATGCCCATCCTCCCCCACGCCGAGGAGCACCAGGTCGAAGGGGACCGCCGCCGCGATGATCCGGGCGTAAGACGCCGCCGCCACCTCGGCCCCCCGCTCCGCGGCTATGGGATGGACCTTGCGCTTGTCCAGCGGGACCTGGGACAGGAGCGCCCGCTCGACCATTTGGCTGTTGCGCTCGGCGTGAGCCGCCGGCAGACAACGCTCATCGCCAAAGTAGAGTTCCCAAAGATCCCAGTCGGCACCCCGATGGGCCAGCAGCCGGTAAGCCGCCTCGGGTGTCCGTCCGCCGGCCAGCACCAGTCGAAAGGCACCCCGCTGGCCGATGGCATCGACTGCCGCGGCGGCGATGATCCGGATCGCCGCCGCCGCCACGGCATCGGCATCGGGTAATACCCGCCAGTCCAGTAGCCGCGCGTTCAATACCTAACCTCATGCACGGCCGAGTTAGGATCCAGGGAGTGACGCCAACCGTGTTCTTCACGGTCGAACAGCCTGCGGGCCTCGCGTGGGCCCCAACTGCCCGCCGGGTAGGTCGGAATGAAGTCCCGCTCCACGGCCCAGACATCCAGCACCGGCTCCACCACCCGCCAGGCAAACTCGACCTCGTCGTAGCGCAGAAACAGGGAGCGGTCGCCACGAATAACGTCCAGCAACAGATCCTCATAGGCGTCGGTTGTCTCCGACTCATCGCCACGGAAGTGGGCGTCCAGGCTGATCTGGCGGGTGCGCATCTCCAAACCCGGCTGCTTGGCGGTGAGTTCCACCCGCAGGCACTCCTCCGGTTGAATTCCGAGCAGGATCCAGTTGGGATTCATACACTCGACCTGGGTGCCTCGAAAGAGCTGCATCGGCGGGTGACGAAAGCAGATCGACACCATGGAGCGCGCCTCCGCCATGCGCTTGCCGGTTCTGAGATAGAAGGGCACCCCCCGCCATCGCCAGTTGTCGATATAGAGTTTGAGGGCCGCGTAGGTCTCGATCACGCTGCGGGGATCGACCCGATCCTCCTGGACATAGCCCGGTACCGACTTGCCGTCGATCTCCCCGGCGGCGTACTGGGCGCGAAAGGCCTGGGCATGGACGGCGGTCTTGATGATGGGCCGCACCGACTTGAGCACCTTGACCTTCTCGTCCCGCAGGGCCTCGGCCTCCATGGACACCGGCGGCTCCATGGCCACCAAGGTGAGGAGCTGCAGCAGATGGCTCTGGATCATGTCGCGCAGGGCGCCGGTGCCATCGTAAAAGCCGGCGCGGGAGCCCACCCCCAGGGTTTCGGAATGGGTGATCTGCACATGATCAATGTGATGGCGGTTCCACACCGGCTCCATCATGAGATTGGCGAAGCGGAACACCAGCACGTTTTGCACCGTCGCCTTGCCCAGGTAATGGTCGATGCGGTAGATCTGGCCCTCCTCGAGGTAGCGGCCGATGCGCCGCTGCAGATCGGCGGCGCTGGAGAGGTCATGGCCGAAGGGCTTCTCGATAACGACCCGGCGCCAGCCACGCTCCTGGCTCAGCAGGCCCGCTTCACCCAGGTAGCTGATCACCCCGCCATACTGGTCGGGCCCGATCGACATATAGAATGCGACTCTGCTCGCATCCTCTTCGTCCAGCCGCTCGCGCAGCCGCTGGTAGAGCCCGGGGTCCTCCAAGTCACCGCGAAAGTATTCGACGCGCCGCGCGAAGCGCTCGAACAAGGTCTCGTCGAGTCCACCCCGCGCCTTGGCGGTAACGGCCTCCCGGACCTGGGCCAACCACTCATCTGCCGCGAAGGGCCGCCGGCCGGAGCAGATGATGCGCATGCCCGGCCGCAAGCGGCCCGCCTGATCGAGGTGGTAGAGAGCGGGGAGCAGTTTGGTCGTCGCCAGGTTGCCGGTCGCCCCGAAGATCACGTAGGCACAGGCGTCAGTCATCGATCGTCCGCTCCCCTTGGTCGCCCGTCCAGTCGGTATGGAAACGCCGTTCGACGTGTGCATCGATACGGGCATAGGTGTGGGCACCGAAATAGTCGCGCTGGGCCTGGAGCAGGCTGGCCGGCAGGCGCGCGCTGCGATAGCCATCGTAAAAGGCTAGGGCGGCGGAAAAGCCGGGCAGTGGGATGCCAAGCTGGATACCCAGGGCCACCGCGCGCCGCCACCCGGCCTCGGCCTGGCGGATGGCGGCGGCGAAGAAGTCATCGAACAGCAGGTTCTCCAGGGCCGGGGCCCGGTCGAAGGCGCGCTTGATATCGCCGAGGAAGCGGCTGCGGATGATGCAGCCGCCCCGCCACAGCAGGGCAATATCGCCATAGGCGAGCTTCCAGCCAAAGCGTTCGCTGGCCGCCCGCAGCAACATGAACCCTTGGGCATAAGACACCAGCTTGGCGGCGTAGAGGGCATCCTGGACGAACTCGACCCAGGGCTGGGAGGGATCCCAATCCCAGGCCTGGGGCGTTGACGGAAAGGCTTGCGCCGCGCGCTCACGCTCACTCTTCAGGGCGGAAAGGAAGCGGGCATTCACCGCCTCGCCAATGAGGGTGAGGGGGATAGCCTGTTCCAAGGCGTCCAGGGCGGTCCACTGGCCCGTGCCTTTCTGGCCCGCGCTATCGAGGATGCGATCGACACGCGGTACACCATCCGGATCGCGGACGGCGAGGATGGCGGCGGTGATCTCGATGAGGTAGGACTCCAGCAGGCCCTGGTTCCAGCGCCCGAACACCTCCGCAACCTGGTCCGTACTCAGATTCAGGCCCTGACGCAGAAGCTGATAGGCCTCGGCGATGAGTTGCATATCGCCGTACTCGATACCGTTGTGCACCATCTTGACGTAATGTCCGGCGCCGCCCGCGCCCACCCACTGGCAGCAGGGCTCGCCCTCGGCCACCGCCGCGATGGACTGGAAGATATCCCGCACCAGGGGCCAGGCCTCCGGATCGCCCCCCGGCATGAGGGAGGGCCCGTGGCGCGCCCCCTCCTCCCCGCCCGACACGCCCATGCCGAGAAAGCGCAACCCAACCGCGGCGAGCCGGGCGTAGCGGCGGGCCGTATCCGGGTAGTGGGAATTGCCCCCATCGATGATGACGTCACCGGGGGCCAGGAGCGGCATCAACTGCTCGATGACCGCATCGACCCCGGGACCCGCGCGCACCATCAGCATTACCAGCCGCGGCGAGCACAAGGCCCCGACCAACTCCGCGAGGGAGGCGCAACCCAGGATATCGCGCCCGGCTCCCTCCCCCGCCAGGAACTCCTGGGTCCGCGCCCAGGTGCGGTTGTAAACGGCCACCTTATGGCCATGGTCGCTAAGGTTGAGGACCAGATTGCGGCCCATGACCGCGAGGCCGATTAGGCCTATGTGGGCCTTGCCCATGACTTCCTCCTGTTGTTTCAGCTACCTGGTCTCCTCAAAGATCCTTTGGACCATCAGAGCAAACCAGGGCGTAAAAGATTGGGGGGTTCCCCGCAGACATTTGCCCACCCTAGGCAACGACACCCAGCGCCAAGCACTGGCTTCGTCGGAGTTCGGCCGCAGCTCCCCGGTAAATCATGACTGGCGCTCGGTGACAGGTGGAGGAGCCGGCGGCGACTTGCCGAAAGCCGCGATGGCGCCCCGTAACTCGGGATTTCCTGCCGCGTGCCGCTCGATGGGAATACCGAGCCGACAGGCATCCCAGGCCTGGCGAATACTGGCGGCCCCGGCATCCGGCCCCAGCGGGTGTCCAAAGACGCCCCGGCCGGGCACGAACCCAAAATCCACGGAACCGAGCTTGAGATAGATGTTTTCCAGGGTGCCAGCCCAGTCACTCCCCCCCGGCACGGGCAGAGAGCGCTTGATGGGCCCCATCTCGGCCAGGCAGGCGACGACATTCTCGATCACCTCGGCCTCGGGGGTCATCATGCGTGCGCCGAAGCCGGGCATAATGATGGCATCGCAACCCGCCAGCCGTTGCAGCTTGGTAATCACCCGCGAATGCACCCCGTAATGGGGCAGGCGACTGAAGGCGGCCGTAAATGGAAAGTGCGCGACCAAGGGCACCCTGGCATGTCTTCTCAGCATGCGCACCGCGCTCAACCCCAGCGGCATGACATTGACGAGCACGGCGTTGGCGCCATTGCCGACGGCGATATCATGCAGATCGCACAACCGATCCACCTCGTCGGTGATGTTAGCCAGGTAGATCTTGGACTGGCCCGTCTCCGCCTCGGCCTTGCGCCTCGCGGCACCCAGCAGCGCGGAACGGCTCTCCAGACTGCACCAGGCCATGTCCGCCAACATCTCATCGTCCTTGGCCACATCCAGGCCGCCAACCCAACCCCGATAGCCAGCCTCGGCAAAGGCCTCTGGCGGCAGACCGATGTTCGGTTTGATCACGCCAAAAAAGATGGGCCGATCAAACACCCCCAAGCGCTCCCTAATCCCCTCGATACCAAATTGAGGCCCCTGAAACTGGGCGAGAAAGGCGTGGGGAAATTCAATATCCAGCAACTTAACAATCGGAATGCCCGGCGAGAAAAAGGTGCCCTCGCCGCACACGGCACTGAGAAGGTTGGGAATCCGGGGCCCGAAATTGCCATGGGGGTGGGCAATCTTCAGACGACAGGCGTGGATAGGCCCGCCCCCCGCGCCCGGAACAGGGTAGCTCAGTCGTGGCAGCAAGGCCTCCACACCCAACTCGACCACTTTGGCGGCGAACCGCGGCCGCAAGTCTTCGCAATGGCCAACACGCTGCCATTGGGCGGTGGACTGCTCGCTACAAAAATGGGCGGCGGCGGTACGCGGATCGCCGATGCACTCGATGTAATTCTCGAGCCAGAGGTAGCTTTCGGGGTCTAAATCGCCTGGATTGGCGAAAAATCCCGCAATATCGGCGGCGTTCAACCTTCAATCCACTTCAAGAATCTGGACCTGGACGGATCGCGTCTCCCTGGGGCCATCAAGTTCGATAAAGAGAATCGACT
>JBATOB010000080.1:0-1575 GCA_049290655.1 Chromatiaceae bacterium
TTGAGGTGGACCCCCTGGTCAAGACAAAGGTCGTCGAAGTTTAAGTTAAGGGTTCCTGTTCAGCAGCAGACCTGCTGGGTGTTACCGGGGGCGGCGTCTTCAAGCGGTGGTGCTGACGCTGACGGACGATCACCTTTATCGATGATGCTCGCACCGCCGCCCGGCCCAGTGAGCTAAACCTGATCCGGGGTTTGATACCCCAGCGACGGGTGTCGTCGCTCGCCATGGTAAAACGTGAAATAGGTCTTGAGACCGGCCTGGACTGGGGCCAAGGTGTCATAGTCCCGGAGATAACTGTCTTCATACTTGACTGGGCGCCACCGGCGCTCGACGAACATATGGTCCGCCGCACGCCCACGCCCCTCCCTGCTGCTCCGCATCGGATGGGCCTTCACCATGGCGATGAAGGCCGGGCTGGTGAACGGTGATCCTTGAGCGGTATTGAAAATTTCTGGGGTATCCAACCGGTGGAGCGCCTCCTGGAGACGGGCTCTACAAAACCCCACCTCCAGGGTATTACTCAGTCGCCAGGTCAAGACCTTCCGACGGTACCCGTTGATCATCGCCACCCGATAACCCCAGCCCCGCGCGAGCCGCCGGTCGGTGATAGCGGTACGCCACGCCTGATGGGGCTGGGTGATAGCCACCCCCCGCAGCCGATAGGGGTACACCCGATGTTGAGGATGGGGCCGACTCGTGTGCGGACCCGGAACCCTGCCGGCCAAGCCCCAACGCGGCATCAGGCGCTGCACCCGTTGCCGGTTGACCACCCCGCCGCGCTCCCGCGGCAACGGGAGCATCCGCCGACTGCCAAAGAACGGATGGCGCGTGTATTCTTCATCCAAGAGCCGGAGCAGCAGCGGCTCTTCCTCGTCAGCCGGGCGGGGGGGGTGATGACCATCATAGGTCGCACGACAGACTCCCGCCAAGGTGCATGGCCGCCGCAACGGCAGGAGGTCTGCTCCGCAAATCCAGGCTTGTCTCAGCGCGACAGGCGCAGCCCGGACTTTTTTTCAGCCAGTCCAACTCGACCTTGAGCCGCCCAATGTCACGGTAACGCCGCTCAGGGTCGCTCTGCTCACTCACCGCAGGCGGGCCGCGCTGCCCCTCAAACAGGTCGCTGGCCTTCTCCAGCAGCGCTTTTTTCCAGTGGCTCACCGGGACCGGGTGAACCCCTTACTCTTGGCCGATTTCGTTCAACGTCTTGATCTCGCGGACCGCTGCCAAGGCGACCTTCGCCTTGAAGCCGGCACGGTGAACCTGACGCGTCTTGATGTCGCTCATGATGGGGACCCTCATGTTCATCGCTTTTCCTTAGCTTAAACCGCTGTCCGATTTTCGGGGTCCACTATTAAGTGGGGCCGACGGCTGGGAGGCGATCGAAGCGTTCGGCCGGGAAAAACTGGGCTGGCCGCGCCAGTTCGCGCCGTTCAAGAACGGCGTGCCATCCCCTGACGGTATCGCCAACGTGCTCTCGCGCTGGTCGCCCAAGGGGTTTCAGGAGTGCCTCGGGTCTGGGACGCGAGCCGTCGCGACGGCCACCGCCGGCGCGGTCATCGCGGTGGGCGGCAAGAC
>JBATOB010000081.1:0-15986 GCA_049290655.1 Chromatiaceae bacterium
CCGCCAGGGTGTACCGAAAGCCCGCTAGAAAGCGCTGGTGGTGGCTGATGTCCAGCGCGATGGAGACGACATAGGGTACGGCCGGCGCGAGTCCGGTGGGCGCGCCCGCGGAGAGACCGCGGAACGACCGTTCGCCTTCCTGCCACGCGACCCACTGCCCCCCGGCAAAATCAGCGCCGCCCGGCAGCGCGGCAGGGACATGTGCCCCACCGGTGGCAAACCAGACCGAGCCGTTCGGGGCCAGCACCCGCACCGCCAAGCCATGGTGGCCCACGAGGGCCTCGTCCAGTTGCCTGGGCAGGGCGTCCAGGGTCTCCTGGGTTTGCGCCTTAGCGAGGAGATTGCGCACCAGGGCGAGCTTTCCCTCGATCTCGTACCGGTCCAACTCCAGGAAGTGCTGTTCCACCGACCGCGCCACCACCCAGCCCAACCCAAGTAGCACACTAGCCGTACACAGGGCAAACAGCAGACTCAGGCGCGTGGTCAGGGAGAGCGACCTCATTCCGGCGCCTCCAGCACATAGCCCATGCCGCGCACGGTCTGGATCAACTTGGGCTCGAACCCCTCGTCCACCTTGGCGCGCAGTCGGCGCACGGCCACATCGACCACGTTGGTGTCGCTGTCGAAGTTCATGTCCCACACGCAGGCGGCGATGAGGGCGCGCGGCAGCACCTCGCCCCGCCGCCGGACGAAGAACTCCAGCAGGGTGAATTCCTTGGCGGTGAGTTCGATCCGGCGCCCATCGCGCGCCACGCGCCGTCGCAGGAGGTCAATCTCCAGGTCGGCCACCGCAAGCTGCGTCGGCTCCGTCGCCGCCCGGCCGCGCCGCAGCAGGGTACGCACCCGTGCCAGGAGCTCGGCGAAGGCAAAGGGTTTCACCAGGTAGTCGTCGGCGCCTAGCTCCAGGCCCTTCACTCGGTCGTCTACCCGGTCGCGCGCGGTGAGGAACATTACCGGCAGGTCGCGGTCCGCCCGGCGCAGCCCCTCCAACACCTGCCAGCCGCTCAGCCCCGGGAGCATCACGTCCAGGATGACGAGGTCGTAGCCCCCGCTGGTGGCCTGATGCAGGCCGTCCCAGCCGTCGCGGACCAGGTCCGTGACGAAGCCCGCCTCGGTCAGGCCATCCCTCAGGTAGTCGCCCGTCTTGGGCTCGTCCTCGACGATCAGGATTTTCATCGCTTCCCTTCCCGACGGCCGCAGGCCAGCCCTTGGTGATGTGCCAGCGGCGCGGCGTGCGTGGATTACAGGTTTGTCATCGCTCTGTCAGGGTGCCGTCGGGTACCGCAACCCAAACTATTCACCAAGAACCGGATGCTCGCAATCGGCCCCCGGGGGCTAGGTGACACCGGTTTGACAACCCATCCATTTGTTCAGTCTGGAGAGATGACATGAAGAAACTAATCACAGCAATCGCTATCGCCTTGTTCGCCGCCGGTGCCGGTGCGGACGACGTCTACCGCGGCCTGGCCAAGGACAGCCCGGACCTCAGTGAACCGCACGCGCCGGCTGATCAGCGGGTCGCGGTCCAGCACCGCATCGATGATGGCATCGATGTCCATGGTGGACTGGGCCCTGGGAATCCGGATCTGGTTACCGGTGCAGGCGCCGGCAGGGCCACCAACCAGTCGATCAGCAAAATCCCCGGTATTTACGGTGGCTTCTGTGGCGGAAACTTGGACCTCAACTGCTGAAGGATACCGGCATGGTCAGGCCTTGATGCCTGGCCTACTGCGAGCAATCCTGCCTTCGGTGTAGACCTTGCCACGCACCCTCGACTGGAGAATAACATGTTACAGCGCACTAGGTTAGTTACAGCAATCTTGGTGGCCGTAGCGCTCTCGGAGGGCGCCGCCGAACCGGCCACGGACCGATACGAGCTGAAGGACGGCTCCATGTTGTACGTTCGCCCGGATGGGACCATGCCCATGGTCGATGCGCAGGGCAAGCCCATGCGCATGGCGGATAACGTGGAGATGGAGCTGAAGGAGGGCAACATGCTCATGATGAAAAACCGACATGTCTGGATACAGGTCGGTCCGCCCGGGAAGGGCTTCCAGTACCTGCGCACGGAGTAAGGCGTCGCCAGGTCCGCGATTTCCGTAGGCGAGCCTGCCATGTTCAAGCTGTTTGCAACGACGGCACTGTCGTCAGCCTTGGTGGCCGGTTGTGCAACCTTTGACTCGCGACCTGTGCGGACAGCGGATGCTGGCATCGCCCTGGAAGTGGCATCGACCGCACTCGTCTTTCGAGATGTCCGCATAGAGACCACGCCACAAGGGACTAGCCAGATAACGGGTAGCCTGCGCCGGATCGGGCATAGGTGGGTGCGGGCCGGGCATATCGACCACCGGCTGACCGACGTCGGCGGCGGCAGGGTCCTCGAACAGGGCAAGGGAAGCGGCGGCGGGGTCACTGGGCGCCCCCATCCGGGCCGTACATACCAATTCGTCATTCCCATGCAAACACCAAGGATTCAGGGACAGCATCGGCTGTACCTCAAATGGCACGCCGCCGCCAATGTCGGCTTGCCATCCTAATCCACCGCTTTCCCAAACGGCCCGAGGGTCACTTATGAAACACAGCATTGCGATCCTTGCGGCGGCAGCCTTGGCGCTGCCCGTCTGGGCCCATGAGGGCGAAGACCACGGCACCCCGGCGGCGGCTCCCGCCATTGCGGCCGGGCCTCGTACCGAGACGCAGACGGATGCACTGGAGTTGGTTGCGGTGCTTGCCGACGGAAAACTGACCCTCTATCTCGACCGATTCGCCACTAACGCGCCGGTGGCGGATGCCCAAGTCGAGGTGGAGAGTGGTGCCTTCCGGGCGGTCGCGGAACAGGTCGCCCCTGGCATCTACCAGGTCCCCGCCAAGTCCTTCGACCACCCGGGCCGGTACCCGCTGATCGTCTCGGTGCAAGCGGGCGATGTCGCCGACCTGCTCACCGCCACCCTCGATATTGCCGAGCCTCCCAGCGTTGCCGGGCAGGCGCGGCCCTGGGTCACCTGGGTCACCTGGGTCGATTCGCCGGTCATGGCAGGTGGTGCCGGGGCGCTGGTCCTGGTCGCCATCGGGGTCGTGGCGGCACGCCGTTACCGCCGGGGGCGGACCCAAACCAACACCGGGGGGACGACTGCCCATGTCTAAGATTCGGGGGTTCGCCATCCTGGCACCGATACTTCTGGCCCTTGCATCGGGCCAGGTGGCAGGACACGGCGACGAGGACCATGGCCAGGAGGCGCAACCAGGCCCTGTCATCGCCCCGCAGGCGTCCACCGGCGCCATGCCCGTGGCCTCCGCCCAGCGCCTCCCCGACGGCAGCCTGTTCGTACCCAAGCCGATCCAGCATCAATGGGGCCTGCGTACCCGGGTGGCGCGGGTCGAGGACCTGGCCGCCAGCGTCGAGCTCAACGGCAAGGTCATCGCCGACCCCAACGCCGGCGGCCGGGTCCAATCCATCCAGGCCGGGCGTATCGAGCCCGGGCCCCAGGGCCTGCCGACCCTGGGTCAGCGGGTGACCAAGGGCCAGGTGCTCGCCTATCTGCAACCGGCAAGCAACAGCATCGACCGGGGCAATCAGCAGGCGCTGCTTGCCGAGATCGAATCGACACTCTCGATTGCCGAGCGCAACCTGCGTCGCCTGGAGCAGCTCGCCGGCGCGGTACCGAAGAAGGATGTAGAGGCGGCGCGCTTCGAACTGGAGGCGTTGATGAAACAACGCACCGCCGTGGGTGCCAGCCTCAGCGCACCAGAGCCCCTGCTCGCCCCGGTATCCGGGGTGATCGGCGCGGCCAGTGCCGTGGCGGGGCAGGTGGTGGAGCCCAAGGAGATCCTGTTCGAGGTCATCGACCCGCAGCGCCTGGCCGTCGAGGCCCTGGCCTACGACCCGACCCTAGTGGAGGGGATCGCCGGGGCTAGCGCGCCCGTCCCCGGCGGCAGCCTGGACCTGGAGTTCGTTGGCGGCGGTCGGCAACTGCGGGAGCATGCCATTCCGCTCCTGTTCCGGGTCGCCAAGGCGAGCGCCCCGGTGGCCGTCGGCCAGCCGCTCAAGGTGATCGCCAAGACCACGCGCACCGCAAAGGGCGCGGCGGTGCCCCAGGCCGCCCTGGTACGGGGCAGCGGCGGCGACTGGGTGGTCTGGGTCCATACGGAGGCGGAGCGCTTCGTCCCGCGCCCGGTGCAATACGCACACCTGGACTCGACCAGCGTCCTGGTGACCGTGGGGCTCGCCGGTGGCGAGCGCGTGGTCGCCGAAGGCGCGGGCCTGCTGGCCCAGGTGCGTTGAGATGTTTGACCGCATCATTCATTCCAGCCTGAGGCAGGGGCCCATCGTCATCGGCCTCGCCCTGGGGCTGGTGGTCTATGGCCTGCTCATCGTCCGGCAGATGCCGGTGGACGTCTTCCCCGACCTCAACAAGCCCACCGTCACCCTGATGACCGAGGCGGGGGGCATGGCCCCGGAGGAGGTGGAGCAATTGGTCACCTTCCCCGTCGAGACCAGCATGAATGGCATGCCGGGGGTCACCCGGGTGCGCTCGGTGTCGGGGATCGGGCTCTCCATTGTCTATGTGGAGTTCGCCTGGGGCTCGGACATCTACCGCAACCGCCAGCAGGTCACGGAGCGCCTGAACCTGGTGCGCGAGCAGTTACCCGAGGGCATAGTCCCCCAGCTCGGGCCCATCTCCTCCATCATGGGCGAGATCCTGCTCATCGCCCTGCCGGCGGACCCCGCAAAGGTCAGCCCAATGCAGGTGCGCGAGTACGCCGACTGGGTGGTGCGCCCGCGCCTCCTGACCATCCCCGGCATCGCCCAGGTCATCCCCATCGGCGGCGAGGTCAAACAGTACCGGGTGGAGATCGACACGGCGCGCCTCCAGGCCCTGGGCATCGAGCGCGACCGCGTGGAGGAGGCGCTGCGGGACTTCGGCGCCAACACCAGCGGTGGTTTCCTGGAAGCCCAGGGGCGCGAGTACCTGATCCGCCAGATCGGGCGGACCAACCGCATCGCGGACCTGCAGAACCTGGTGGTGGCGGTGAAGGGCGACCAGCCCATCCTGCTCAAGCAGGTGGCACAGGCCAAGCTCGCCCCGGCGGTCAAGCGCGGCGACGCCGGCTACGATGCCAAGCCAGCGGTGATCCTCTCGGTGCAGAAGCAGCCGGGGGCCGACAGCCTGACCCTCACCCGGGCCGTCGAGGGGGCCATCGCCGAGCTGGCCCAAGCCCTGCCGCCCGGCGTCGAGTCCCCGCGGTTCCTGTTCAAGCAGGCGGACTTCATCGGACGGTCCATCGCCAACGTCGAGGAGGCCCTGCGCGATGGGGCCATCCTGGTGGCCGTGGTCCTGTTCCTTTTCCTGCTCAATGTCCGCACCACCCTGATCTCGCTGATGGCGATCCCGGTCTCCCTGCTCGCCACCGCCCTGGTGTTCCACTACGCCGGGCTGTCCATCAACACCATGACCATAGGGGGGCTCGCCATCGCCATCGGCGAGCTGGTGGACGACGCCGTGGTGGGGGTGGAGAACGTCCTGCGGCGCTTGAAACAAAACCGTTCCGTCGCCGTGCCGCGGCCCGTGGCGGAGGTGATCGCCACGGCGACCCTAGAGGTGCGCTCGGCCATCGTCTACGCGACCCTCATCATCGTGCTGGTCTTCGTGCCCCTGTTCGCCCTGCCGGGGATCGAGGGGCGGCTGTTCACCCCGCTGGGCGTCGCCTATATCGTCTCCATCCTCGCCAGCATGCTGGTCTCCGTGACCCTGACTCCGGTGCTGGCCTACTACCTGCTGCCAAGGATGAAGTGCCTCGGCCACGGCGACAGCCCGCTGGTGGCGTGGCTCAAGGTCTGGGACGCGCGGTTGCTCGCCTGGTCCTTCGATCGGAGTGGGCTGCTCCTGATGGGCGCCCTGGCGGCTGTCGTCCTGGCCGCGGCTGCGGTCCCCCTCTTTCCACGCACCTTCCTGCCACCCTTCAACGAGGGCACTCTGACCATCAGCCTGCTGCTCAACCCCGGGACCTCGCTCGCCGAGTCCAACCGTATCGGCACCCTGGCCGAGCAGCTCGTTGCCCAGGTGCCGGAGGTGACCCAGGTGGGCCGTCGCACCGGGCGGGCGGAGCTCGACGAGCACGCCGAGGGGGTGCACTCCACGGAAATGGATGTGGATCTGCGGGAGTCCGGGCGCAGTCGCGCGGCCATCATCGACGAGATCCGCACGCGGCTGGCGATGCTGCCGGCCTCAAGCAGCGTCGGCCAGCCCATTTCCCACCGCCTCGATCACCTCCTCTCCGGGGTGCGCGCCCAGATCGCGCTGAAGGTCTATGGCGACGACCTGGATACTCTGCGCGGCCTGGCGGCGGATCTGCGCGAGCGCCTCGCGCAGATTTCGGGGATCGCCGACCTGGCCGTCGAGAAGCAGGTCCTGATCCCGCAGCTCAAGGTCCACCTGGACTACGAGCAGGCGGCGCGCTACGGGGTGGCCCCCGGGGCCCTGCTGCGCAGTCTGTCGCACATGATCGAGGGGGAGCGCATCGCCCAGGTCATCGAGGGTAATCGGCGCTTCGACCTGATGGTGCGCCTCCCCGAGGGCGGGCGCGGGCTGCACGACCTCAACAAGCTGCCCATCGAGACCCCGGGCGGGCACGTCCCTCTCTCCACCCTGGCCCAGATCGAGGATGGCACCGGGCCCAATCAGGTCAGCCGCGAGAACGCCCGGCGCCGCATCGTCATCTCCGCCAACGCCAGCGGCGACATGTCGGCCATCGTCCGGGCGGTGCGCGCCGAGATTGGGGCCAAGCCCCTGCCGGAGGGCTACTCCACCGCCCTGGAGGGCCAGTTCCAGGCCCAGGAGGAGGCGGCCCGCCTGATCGCGCTGCTGGCCCTGGTCTCGCTCGCCCTGATCTTCCTGGTGCTTTACGGGCGCTACCGCTCCACGGTGCTGACCCTGATCGTCATGGGCAACATCCCGCTCGCCCTGGTGGGCAGCGTTGCCGCCCTCTGGATCTCCGGCCAGCCCCTGTCGGTGGCGGCCCTGGTGGGCTTCATCACCCTGACCGGCATCGCCACCCGCAACGGCATTCTGAAAATCTCCCACTTCGTCAACCTGTGCGCCTTCGAGGGAGAGCGCTTCGGCAGGCCCATGATCGTGCGCGGCTCCCTGGAGCGCCTGACCCCCGTCCTGATGACCGCCCTGGTGGCCGCCTTCGCCCTGGTGCCGCTCCTGCTCGGGGCCGAGGCCCCCGGCAAGGAGATCCTGCACCCGGTGGCGGTGGTGATCTTCGGCGGGCTCATCAGCTCCACCCTGCTCGATACCGTGCTGACCCCGGTCATGTTTTGGCGCTGGGGCGAGAAGCCGCTGGAGCGGCTGTTGGCGGCCAGGGAGGGCGGACAGGCCGGGATTCCCGGCGAGCCGACCAAGGCGGCGGAGAGCTTCTGATCGTTCAACCATCGGCCCCGAGGGGCCACAACAACCCGAGGTTCCATCATGAAGAAGACTGGTCCGAAAACGATGCTGCTCACCGTGGCGCTCTTGGGGGCGGCTGGCGCCTCCGCCCACGACGACGCTTATCTAGACACAGTGGCGGCCCCCAATGGCGGCCAGGTGCGCATGGCCGGTCCCTACCACTACGAGCTGGTCCTGGCCAAGGAGGGTGGCGAGTCGCAGGAGCGCCCGATCCTGGTCTACGTCACCGACCACGCCGGGCAGGCGATCTCCACTGCCGGGGCGAGCGGCACGGCCACCCTCCTGTCCAGCCAGGGCAAGGTCACGGCCACCCTCGCCCCCGACGGCGATAACCGCATGAAGGGTGCCGCGGCCTATGCGGCGACGCCCGGCATGAAGACGGTGGTCGGCATCGCGCTGGCCGGCAAGGGGTCAGAGCAGGCGCGCTTCACGCCGGAGTGAGGCCAGCGCAGGACCTACCCCATCTTTGTCAGTTTGACCCAATCTACCGCTTACTTTCAATTTAGTTGGAGTATTTTCACGGGCGGGTTGGTCACTACAGGTGGGGAACCTCGGCGCGAGGATCGATGAGGGTCTTCTCGGCTTTGCCCAGTAGGTGGGTACGCCAAGGCATTGTAGAGGACTTGTTGATGGGGTTCCGGGCGGGTGGCCTTGCGGAGGTGGTAGATCTGGCCATCGTCGCGGTGGAGCACCACGGTGCCGCGCTCTTGGCCGGCGAGCTAGCGCGGGGTCTGCAACCCCACGCTTTTTCGTCGAGATTTCCACCGCTGATCCCCCCGTTAGCCGCCCCATGGCTGACATCCCCAGCTCTCGCTCTCTCCCAGCCAGCCCCTGGCGGCGTTTCTGTTAGAATCCGCACTCGCTTTAGCCTCCTGGGCTAGTCGAACCCTCGTGCCCTTCAGCCTTACGGGACTTTATCCATGTCCGAGACACAGATCAGCGATGTCGCCGCCTACATGTGGCAGGTCGGCGAGCGGGCGCGGCGCGCCTCGCGCCTTCTGGCCAGGGCCGAAACGGCCGCCAAGAACGGGGCCCTGCTGGCGATCGCCGAGGACCTGGGCGCGTGCCGCGCCGACCTCATGGCGGCCAACCGGCAAGATCTGGATGCGGGAGCGGCCCAGGGGCTAGACGCGGCCTTGCTTGATCGCCTGGAGCTGACCCTGGGGCGGATCGACGCCATGATCGCGGGGCTGCGGGAGGTCGCGGCCCTGGCGGACCCGGTGGGGGCTATCTCCGATCTCAACTACCGGCCTTCCGGGATTCAGGTGGGGCGGATGCGGGTCCCCCTGGGCGTGGTCGGCATCATCTACGAGTCCCGGCCCAACGTGACGGCGGACGCGGCGGCCCTCTGCCTCAAGGCCGGCAACGCCACCGTCCTGAGGGGCGGTTCCGAGGCCTTCCACTCCAACCAGGCGATTGCCGCCTGCATTCAGCGCGGCCTGGCGGCGGCGGGGCTGCCGGAGGACGGGGTCCAGGTGCTCGCCACCACCGACCGCGCCGCCGTGGGCGCCCTGATCACCATGCCGGAGTATGTGGACGTCATCATCCCCCGGGGCGGTAAGGGCCTCATCGAGCGTATCAGCCGCGAGGCGCGGGTGCCGGTCATCAAGCACCTGGATGGTATCTGCCATGTTTATATCGACGATAAGGCCGACCCGGGCAAGGCCCTCCCCATCGTCATAAACGCCAAGACCCAGCGCTACGGCACCTGCAATACCCTGGAGACCCTGCTGGTCGCCGACGGGGTCGCGGCGGCCCTGCTGCCCGGCTTGGCGGCGGCCCTGCTGGAAAAGGGCGTCGAGCTGCGGGGTTGCCCGCGGACTTGTGGACTCATCCCCCAGGCCATCCCGGCGACCGAGGCGGACTGGGACACCGAATACCTGGCGCCCATCCTCTCGATCCGGGTGGTGGCGAACCTGGACGCGGCCATGGACCACATCGCCCGCCATGGTTCCCAGCACACGGACGCCATTGTCACCGAGGACTACGGCCGGGCCCGGCGTTTTCTGCGCGAGGTGGACAGTAGCTCCGTCATGGTCAACGCCTCCACCCGCTTCGCCGATGGCTTCGAGTATGGCCTGGGCGCCGAGATCGGCATCAGCACCGACAAGTTCCATGCCCGGGGCCCCGTCGGCCTGGAGGGCCTGACCTCGGTCAAGTTCATCGTCCTGGGCAATGGCGAGGTGCGGGCTTGATACGGGCGTCGACCCTGGCCCGGCGGGGATTTCGGCGCGCATGATAGGAGTCCTCGGCGGCACCTTCGACCCCGTGCATTTCGGCCATCTGCGGCCGGCACTGGAGGTGCTCCAGGACCTGGGCCTGCGGGAGGTACGCCTTGTCCCCCTGCGTCAGGCCGTGCATCGCCATCAGCCCCTGGCCAGCCCGGACCAGCGGCTGGCCATGCTGAAGTTAGCCGTGATGGGCGAGCCGGGCTTGAGTATCGATGACCGGGAGTTGGGACGCCCAGGCGCTTCCTATACCTACGATACCCTGGTCGAACTGCGCGCGGAACTGGGGGCGGAGGAGGGGATTTGTCTGCTGCTGGGCGCCGATGCCTTCGCCGGCTTTCTCACCTGGCACCGGCCCGAAGACATCCTGGGGCTTGCCCATTTGGTGGTCATGCGGCGCCCCGGCGATGCTCCCGGCGGCCACGCGGCCATGGACGAGGAGCTGAGCGCCTGGGCCGCGCCGCGCCTGTGCTCGTCGTCGACCACCTTGGCGGAGGCGCCCGCCGGGCGCATCTGGTTCCAGGATGTGACCCCGCTGGCCATCTCCGCGACCCACATCCGCCGCCTGGTGGCCCTGGGTCTGAGCCCACGCTACTTGCTTCCCGACGCCGTGATCGCCCTCATCGCGGCCGATGGTCTCTACCGGTGACCCTCTTGACCGGCATTCCGCGGGTCCACCATCGACAGAATCCCACCACCTAGGAGAACCCCTTGGATCTCGAGCAACTCAAGCAACTGGTACTGGACACCCTGGATGACATGAAGGCCCAGGATGTGCAGGTGCTGGATGTGCGCGGCAAGACCGCGATCACCGATCTCATGATCGTCGCCTCCGGTACCTCCGAGCGGCACGTCAAGGCGATCGCCGAGACCGTTGCCTTTCGCGCCAAAGAGGTGGGCGAGCCACCCCTGGGCAGCGAGGGGTTGAGCGAGGGCGAGTGGGCACTGGTGGACCTCAATATCGTGCTGGTTCACGTCATGCTGCCCAAGGTGCGCGATTTCTACGCCCTGGAACGTCTCTGGTCCGCCACCGAAGCCACCCGCAAGGCGGCGCTCCTCGGCAATTAGCGGGCATGGCCAGTGAGTTGCCCCGGGTCGCCCTGATCGCCGCCCTTGCCGAGAATCGCGTTATCGGCAGGGCCAACCAATTGCCCTGGCACCTGCCGGCGGACCTGGCCCACTTCAAGCGCCGCACCCTGGACAAGACCATCATCATGGGCCGCCGCACCTGGGAGTCCCTGCCGGGCTTGTTGCCCCGGCGGCGCCATATCGTCGTGACCCGCAACCCAGGCTATCAGGCCCCGGGCTGCCTGCTCGCCCCCACGCCGGAGGCCGCGCTGGTGATGGCGGGGGGCGAACAGGAGATCATGGTTATTGGTGGCGAGGCCCTCTATCGCGCCCTGCTGCCACGGGCGGGGCGGCTCTATCTGACGCTGGTTAACACCCGGATCGAGGATGGGGATGCCTTCTTCCCGTCCTGGGCCGCGGCGGAATGGCGAGAAATTGAACGCGAGGAATGGGCCAAGGATGAGGCGAATCCCTTCAACCTGAGCTTTGTTAGCCTGGAGCGCGTGTTGGCCTAATCGCGCAAGGCCCCTATCGGGCAATCCAGGGAGATGGGCTCGATGTCCTTCTTCTTGCGGATCGGGATGGCCGTGAGTGAACGGCCCCAGAGGCAGCCGGTATCCAGGGCCCAGATGTTGTCCTTGACCATGAAGCCGAGGGTTGACCAGTGGCCGATGACGAGACGGAAATCGCTGCTGGCGCGCCAGGGTATGTCGAACCAGGGGATGTAGGGTTTGGACTGAGTACCCACCGGGCCCTTCTCCTTGAGCCCCAGGGTGCCATCTGGCAGGCAGTAGCGCATCCTCGTCATGCAATTGGTGATAAAGCGTAACCGGTCCATGCCCTTCAAGGATGGCGACCAGCGATCCGGCAGGTTCCCATACATGGCATGGAGGAAGTCCCGATAGTCGGGACCGCGCAGGACCTCCTCCACCTCGTGGGCGCAAGTGAGGGCCTGAAGTAGGTCCCACTGAGGGGCCAGGCCGGCATGGACCATGGCGAAGTCCTTGCTGGCGTCGTAGTGCATAAGGGACTGGTGGCGCAACCAATGCAAAAGGTCATCGCGATCCGGGGCCATCAGCACATCGTGGAGGCTGCTCATGGATGCGGTCTTGGCACTACCCGCGCCCAGGGCAAGGAGATGGAGGTCGTGGTTGCCCAGCACAATCACGGCGGACTCGCCCAGGCTCATGACGTAACGCAATACGCCCAGGGAATCCGGGCCCCGGTTGACGAGATCGCCGACCAGCCAGAGCTGGTCCTGACCAGGATTGAATTCCAGCTTGTCGAGAAGCCGGCGGAAGGGGTCGTAACAACCCTGGATGTCACCTATGGCGTAAGTGGTCATAAGTCCTGTCGGTCATGAAGGGCGGCCGCTGGGGGAACCAAGCGGGCCTGTCAATGCAGACGCATCGGCGTGGAAAGGGAAAAGGGCTCGATAGGGGCGGCGAAGCGGGTGCCATCGTCGGCAATCATGCCATAGCTGCCGTGCATGGACCCCACCGGGGTCTCCAGCAGGGTTCCGCTGGTATAACGGAAACTCTCCCCAGGTTCCAGGTGAGGCTGCTCGCCGACAACACCATCGCCCCGGACCTCCTGAACCCGGCCGTTGGCGTCGGTGATGACCCAATGGCGGTCGAGGAGGCGGGCTGCCGTCTGGCCGGTGTTCTGGAGGGTGATGGTGTAGGCAAAGGCGTAACGATCCTTATCCGGTTGGGATTGCTCCAGGATATATACGCTCTGGGCCCGGACGGAGATGCGGTAGCGAGGGTCTTGATCGGCTGGCATGGCGAGGAATCCTAAAAACATGGACGCAGAATAAGGGGCTCGTGCAGGAAATACAATGGCCGTCAAGGCCTGGTTTCGGGTCTGGGGGCTGGTGCGGGGCCCTTGAAGATAACGGCAAATGCGAGGGGCGCGAGGGCGGGAAATGGGGGATAATTGCGCCCCGCTGGTTTGGCCGTCATGTCCGCCCGCCAGCGTCGTCGCGAGCCCAACCCTCTGTTTTTAATATCTAACCTTGGTTGTCCCCCGCCGCCTGATGAGCCTTAGCCCCCGCCGTCGCAAGCGCGACCCCTTGAACATGCTGATCTTGGCCGTCGTGATCGGAATGGCCGTTACCCTCTTTTACCAGGTCCAGGTCTATTATGGCGCGGATCGTGTCCCCTTCGCCCGGCAGGCGCCGGTTGATCGCGTCTTTGGGGGCTAGGGTATGCGCATCACCATCTCTTCCAGAAGGATAAAGCATGGCTGACAAACTGCGTTTCGCCGTCATTGGCGTCGGATATCTGGGGCGCTTTCACGCCCTGATCTACTCCCGCCTACCCGATGTGGAGTTGGTGGGTGTCGTTGATACGGATCCAGAGCGAGCCCGGGCCGTGGCCGAGGAAGCGGGTTGCGCGGTCTTCGATAGTCTGGAAGTCATTGCCGACCAGGTCGATGCCGTCTCCGTCGTGGTACCGACGACCGCCCATCTGGCCGTGGCAGAGCCCCTGCTGCGGCGGGGCATCCATATGTTGCTGGAGAAACCCATTGCGGCGACTCGGGAGGAGGGCAAGCGCATCGTCGATCTGGCGGATCAAGGTGGGGCCATTCTTCAGATTGGCCACCTGGAACGCTTCAACGCTGGCGTCATGGCCCTGGCGGAGCATATCGATCATCCCCGCTTCGTCGAGATCCAGCGCCTGGGTGAGTTTGTCGAGCGGGCCACGGATGTGGACGTGGTCTCGGACCTCATGATTCACGACATCGATATCATCCTGTCCCTTATGGGTTCGGAGTTGCAGTCCGTGTCGGCGGTAGGCACGCCCGTGCTCACGAATTGCGTGGATATCGCCAATGCGCGCCTGGAGTTTGCTAACGGCGCCGTCGCCAATGTAGTGGCGAGCCGGGTTTCGGATCGCAAGACCCGGCGTATCCGGGTCTTTCAGGAACACAAATACCTGTCCCTCGACTTCATCGAGCAGACCATCGACATCGCCTATCCCCACCTGGCCCCGGGCGCGACGCGGCCCGAGATCGTTCGCGAGCGTATCCAGGTCGTGCCGGTCAAGCCCCTGGATCGCGAGATCGAGGCCTTCGTCGCCTGTGTGCGCGAGCATCGCCGGCCCCTGGTGGATGGGCGCGTTGGCCTCGAGGCCTTGGATGTGGCCCTCAAGGTCAGGGATTGCATGGGGCACTAGCTGGCTATTCCTTTGAGCAGCGGTAGAGGATTTCGATATTATCCTCATGTGCCTGACGCTTGGTCACTTTAAGCGCATTCAGCCCCAATGAGTTGCAATGTGCTTTCGCCTTTCTGGCTGCCTCTATATAGTTTGCGGCGACGATTTGCCATTGGTCGGAGTCAACTCGAGTAGGGCCGCTGCTGGTGGCGCAGGCACTCAATACCAGGCTGATGGCCAGACTCGCGAACAGGGAATTTTTAGGAATTTGCATGGAGGCGCCGGCTATTTAGTATTTGATTCAGAGGCGCTAGGGTACCCAATATCCGCTCAAAAATCGTCAGGAATTGGCGAGACAACGACGATGGGGGTTACGAGCGCCCGGAATCGGGATCTCTTCAGGACAACCCCCAGGGCGGGGATATATCCTGCCAAAATCCAACTTCACTCACTATCGAGAATAACGACATGCGCTTCCCAACTGAACTCAATGTTTCCATCGCGGCCCTGGCCGCCATCCTGACCATCCCCGTCAGCGCTGCCGAGACGACCCCGCCCAACCCGGCGGTTGCAACGCCCGCCGTTACGGTTACCGCCCCAACCGCCACCCCGACCACCAGCGAGGTAGTCGCCACGGTAAATGGGGTGGCCATTAGCCGCGCCGAAGTCGATCAGGCCGCGCGGATGCTGCTTGCCCAGAGCCGAACCCCCGCCGCTACCGATCCCCAGCAGCAGCGGCAAGTCCTGGATAGCGCACTCAATCTATTGATAGACGAAGAATTACTATACCAGGCAGCTAAAGGCCTCTCGGTAGCCGACCTGGATAAGCAGGTCGAGGAGAAGTTCAATGCCGCCCAGGCGCGGTTTGGCACCCCCGAGGCCTTCGAGCAAGCGCTCGGCCAGGCGGGGTTGACCAGGCAGGAACTCAAGGATCGCCTGGCCCGTGATCTTCTCATTGCCAGCTACATCGACCAGGAGGTCACGGCCAAGATTACCCTCACCGCCGAGCAAGCCAAGCAGTTTTATGACGCGAACCCCGACAAGTTCAAGCAGCCGGAATCGGTCAAGGCCAGCCACATTCTGATCGGCGCCGATGCCAAGGCGACCCCCGAGGAGAAGCAGGCAGCCCAACAAAAGGCGAA
This sequence comes from Chromatiaceae bacterium, assembly GCA_049290655.1. Classification (GTDB taxonomy): domain Bacteria; phylum Pseudomonadota; class Gammaproteobacteria; order Chromatiales; family Chromatiaceae; genus M0108. The sequence continues at coordinate 15,048 of JBATOB010000081.1, forward strand.
TGATCTCCTCGCCAAGATCAAGGGCGGTGCTGATTTTGCCGAACTCGCTAAGGCGGAGTCGACCTGTCCTAGCGCCAAGAAAGGTGGTGACCTGGGTAGCTTTGGGCGAGGGCAGATGGTCAAGCCCTTCGAGGAGGTGGCGTTTAGCCTCCAGGACGGCGCGGTGAGCGATGTGGTTGAAACCCCCTTCGGATATCACATTATCAAGTCACAGGGGAAGACGCCGAGTGAAACAGTGCCCTTCGCTCAGGTTGAGGAGAAGATCAAGAGCCTGCTGAAGAATGAGGCAGTAAAAAAACAGTTGGCGGCCAGAATCGACGAATTGAAGAAGGCGGCGAAAATCGAGAAGCTATCTTCCGCCAATCCTTAGAACTTAACCGTTCAGGGTTCTCGCCCTGGCTGAAGCACCAAGAACGAGCGCAAGCCGGGCGGCCGGAAGGGGTACCCCGGGGCGACTTGCCGTCAGGTCGAGAACCCGGATCACAGGATCCACTCGCCCTACACCTGCCCCTACAGGGCAACCCGCCTCCATGCCCCAACCCGCCTAAGTCGCGGGCAGGTGACCTGAATAGTTACGTTTAGCCGATGGCGCCACGCATGGGACTGTCGCCCTGCTCGGGATGTTAAGCGTGACTTACCCTGCACCCCGGCGTTTCACGCCCGGTGCGACTCCGGACCCGGCAACCTGACTTCGGTAAAAACTGGGTAAATATATTTTGACAATATCAGAATATTCTAATATTCTATTTCCCCATGGACGGCGCACAGCGACGCCGCCAGTGCTGCAACCAGAACCTAACTTGAGAGAACCCCGATGAAAAAACTTGCTACCGCCGCCGCCATCGCCACCCTGCTGGGCGTTTCCGCTTCCGCCGCCGCCTTCTGGGGTGGTGGTCCCGGCTATGGCAACAACAACATGATGAACGACATGTTTGGCAA
>JBATOB010000082.1:0-2282 GCA_049290655.1 Chromatiaceae bacterium
AACACCATCGCTTTCGCAACCTCTTCCACGAGGTGAATGCCGAACGGTTGGGGCACTGTTGGCACGGCTTGAACAAGGCTGCTGCCAGCGGCGTCGATGGGCTGACGGCGGAGACTTACGCGACCAATCTGGAAGGCAATATCGCCAACTTAGCGGAGCGCGTGAAGGCGGGGCGCTACCCAATGTCACCAATTTTGGCGCCTTCGTCGATGTGGGCGTCCACCAGGCCGGAAAGGGGCCTCAGGCCGCCTTCTTCGTCTCCTCCTGGGCCTCCAGGTTACGCATCAGCGGATAGAGGTGCTCCGTCTCGCGCTGAATGCGGTCCAGGACCATGTCGAACATCTGGGTGGTATCCTCGACGAAGGCCGGATAATCCTTGATGCGCAGTTGGTTGTGGCGCTCGACGGCATACTGCTTGAGGTAGGCGGCGAAGATGCGTTTGATTTCGGACGAACCAGCCAGGAAGCGATCGGCGGTATTGCGCATCGTCTGGCTCTCATGGGACAGGAGCCGGCGGCAGAAGTCCCGGTCCACCTTCTCCATGTGATTGCGGACCAGCTTTACATAGTCGAAAAATATGCCCTGCGCGATCTTGGAGTCGCACATGAGGCGATCCTGGATGAGATAGCGGAAGACATTGTTTTTTTCGGTAATATCATGAATCTCTTCGTGCAGTGTCGTAAAGGTGGCCATGGAGTGAACTCCTGTGGGGGCGAGCCAGGTAACAGGTGGCACCAGGGTGGCTGGCCAGGTTGTCATGCGTTTGTGGATGCCAGCCCCACCGGGGGATCGGGGGGGACCGGGGTGGAGGGCAAGAATGCGAAGTTTAGCCCACCCGGCGGGGTCATGCCATGGGTTTGGAGCCCAAGGATTTGACCCAACTCAAGGCGCCCTCGCGCCCCGGGGTTTGTGATATTCCCGTTAAAGTCCAAGCAAAGGCCAGGCGCCGCAGGGGGCGAGATGATCAAGAAAACCGGTAATGCCCGGGGCATGACCACCCAGGCTGGGGGGGGCTGGGTGGCCTTGGGACGCTACCTGGGCAAGATGCGGGGCCGGACCTTGGAAGGGCCGCCCCCCGTGCCCCTGAGCGAGGTCCTCTGGTCCTGGTTGGGCGCCTGCTGTGGCATCGGCATCTTGTCCCTCATGAATCAGGCCTTTCTGCCCAGTGGCGACAATCTGCTCCTGATCGGCTCCTTCGGCGCCTCGGCCGTCCTCGTCTATGGCGCCCCCCGGGCGCCCCTGTCCCAGCCCCGCAACCTGGTCGGTGGTCATATCCTCTCCGCCACCATCGGTGTCATCTGCTTCCAGGCCCTTGGCTCCCTCCTCTGGCTCGCCGCGCCCCTGGCCGTGGCCACCGCCATCGCCGTCATGCACCTGACGCGCACCCTCCACCCGCCGGGGGGTGCCACCGCCCTCATCGCCGTCGCCGGCTCGGACCAGATCCACGCCCTGGGCTGGCTTTATGTCCTCATGCCCGTGGGGGTTGGCGCCCTGGTGCTGCTCCTGGTCGGGCTCCTGGTGAACAATCTGCCTAGCCAACGCCAGTACCCGGAACATTGGCGCTAGCCGCCCTAGCCCTGGGTCCAAGCGCCGGGCCGGCCTTCGTTTCTCGCCGTCCTGAAGCGGGCAGCCCCTGCCACGGACGGCATAGACCAGTGGCGGTCGTCAAAAGCTTGCTGGTATATTGTCAGGGAAACATGACACATGAGATCTGGAGCCTTGTGCGGCAAGCACTTCCCGACAATGTCGAGCGGAGTCCATGTCGCCTTCTACCGCCTCCGCTTCGACGATGGCCACGTCTTCGGCTATAGCGGCGACCCGGCCCAATTTCGCGCCGAGCTAACCTGCCTTGCCCCGGTGATGTGGCGGGCTACGATCGCTATATCCAAGAGAGCGAGGCTATCTATCGGGTCGGCTTCGAGCAACTTGGACGCCTGTCCTTCAATACCATGAAATCCGTACTCAAAGAGGTTAGGTTAGGGACGACCGAGCCTATTCAAGTCATCGACATTACTACCCAGATCATGCAATTGCTTGTTGACAGCGGGGTTAGTAACGGTCTGTTGACCTTGATTTCCAGTCACACCACGGCCTTTGTCAGCCTCAACGAGTTCGAGCCTGGCCTGCAACAGGACATGGTCGAATACCTGGACAGGGTGGCCCCGCGTGGGGCTGGCTACAGGCATGATGTCAATCCCGTCGATGGGAGGCAAAATGCCCATTCCCATTTGGCCGGCCTTTTTTTGAATCCGTCCCTGAGTATCCCGGTCGTTAGGGGTAAG
>JBATOB010000083.1:0-7478 GCA_049290655.1 Chromatiaceae bacterium
CCCTTCGAGCTTAATGGGGTGCCCGTGGCGCTGACAGCCTGCGTGGGGATGAGTATCACGCTTGACCCGGGTCCGTCCATTGGCTCCATGTTGAAGGAGGCCGACCTGGCAATGCACCACGCCAAGGCCGAAGGCCCGGGGCTGATTCGTGCCTACAGCGGTCAGGAATCTGTGAGCTCGCTACAACGGCTGCGCATGCGCGCCGACCTGCGGGCCGATCTGGTATCCGGCGGCGCGGGCTTCGAGTTGCACTACCAGCCCATCCTCCGGATCGACCACCCCTCGGTGTTCGCCCTGGAGGCCCTGGTGCGGTGGCGACACGCAGGGGGCTTGGTGCCACCGGGGCAATTCCTAGGCGAGGTCCAGCATGCGGGACTCCTGGCGGGCCTAACGTCCCTCGTGCTCCATCGGGCCATCGCGGATATCCGGCGTCTTGCCCGGGGCTATGCCGTAACGGTGAACATTCCACCGGACTTCGTCACGCCTTGGCTCCTCGATCAGGTCAAGGATGCCTTGGACAAGGCATCCGCGCCGCCGCGCAGCCTCATCATCGAGGTCACCGAGGATGCCTTAATCCGTAACCCGAAGATGGCCAACGAGGTGCTCCGGGCCTTGCGTGCCCATGGCGTGCGCGTCCTCCTGGATGACTTTGGCTCGGGGTGGTGCGGCCTGTCCTCGGTACGGGACCTGTCCGTCGACGGGCTGAAGATCGATCGCGCCTTTGTGTCCCGCATCCACCGCGATGCCCCGACCCGCGCCATCGCCTCGTCCATCGTGGACCTGGGGCGCAACCTCGGCCTGATCGTCATCGGCGAGGGGGTGGAGGATGACGAGGAAAACGCTGAACTCATCGCTTTGGGCGTGGAGTATGTGCAGGGTTTCGCCTTCAGCAGGCCCATGCCCGGGGCAAATCTGGTGGCTTACCTTACCCAGCACCCGGCCCTTTGAGCGGCCCGGCCGGAGATATCGCGCTTGACATCAACAGCCATCGCCACATCCTTGTCATCACCCGGGGGGCGATCCGTGCGTCCTGACATCCCCTCCCTATCCAACCTGGAAATATCACATGCTCGAATTAGTGTTATTCGCCTGCTTCGCCATCGCTCTTTTCACCTTCATACTTCGGGTGAATCATAACGACCGCGAGGAAGTGGTAGCCACCGCCCTGGAAACCCAAAGGCTTGAGGAGGGGTTGCTGCGGGATTTGGAAAAAGCAGAGGGGGATTACCAAAACGCCTTGCAAGGCAACGACAGGATCCTGGCAGAAAATCTGGGTAAGGCTTATTACAAAAACAAAACCGAATATGAATATCGAGAAGCCGCTACCTATCTTTACTACGATACCGGGAACCTGGCCAAGGACGAGCAGTTACGTATAAAAAACGAGGTGGAACTCAAGAATTCCCAGCTTATGCAAGATATATCCGCCAAGAACGAACAAGCACTGGCCCATGATCTCAAGGCCATGCGGGATTAATCGAGGCATGCCCGGCGGGCAAGGCATCATCACACACGCCCAATCAACCAAAGCGCCCTTCGATGTAGTCCGCCGTCTCCCGGTGCTGGGGTGTAACAAACATCTGCTCGGTCCGGGTATGTTCCACCACCTTGCCCATCAGCATGAAGATGCACTCTTCACTGGCGCGGCGGGCCTGAGCCATGTTGTGGGTGACAATGAGGATGGTGTACTGGCCCCTGAGCTCCCAGATCAGTTCCTCCACCGCCTCGGTACCCTTGGGGTCCAAGGCCGAGCAGGGCTCATCCATCAGCAGGATCGCGGGCTTGACGGGCAACAGCCGGGCGATGCAGAGCTTCTGTTGCTCCTCCAGGGAGAGATCCGTGGCCTTGCGTTTGAGCTTGTCCTTGACCTTGTCCCACAACAGCACCTGGCGCAGAGATTCCTCGACAATCTCATCCGGTTTGCCCTGGCTGACGTTGCCCCCACCCTTGGCATGGAGGCGGTGGCTGAAGAGGATATTGTCGCGAATCGAGATGGGCAGCGGGTTGGGGCGCTGGAATACCATGCCCACCTGCTTGCGCACCTGGATTAACTCCACTTCCGGGTCATAGATATTCTGGCCCAGAACCTCGATGGAACCCTGGATGCGTACATAGCCCAACCGCTCGTTAATGCGGTTGACGCTGCGCAGCAAGGTTGACTTGCCGCAACCCGAGGGGCCGATGAGCGAGGTGATCATGCCTTCCCGGATGTTGAGGTCCACGTTGTACAGGGCCTGGAAGATGCCGTACCAGAGGTTGAGCTGGCTGGTGCGCATGGCGTATTCGCATCCAGTCACCCCGGCCGATACTTGTTGATCTAGGGCGTTCATAGGCGTTGGCAAAAATTCAGATGGACCAGAAAAAAGGTTTGAAAAGCGGTAAGCCGCGGCATCAACCGAACCGGCCATCGACATAATCGCGGGTGCGCTGGTCCATCACCTCCCCGGTGAAGAGGTCCTCGGTAATGCCCATCTCCACGCACTCCCCCCCCAAAAAGAAGGCCGTGCGGTCCGCCAGGCGCCGGGCCTGCTGTACCAGGTTGGTGACCAGGATGATGGTCAACTCCTGGCGCAACTCCTTGAGGACGTCCTCGATACGCATGGTGGTGACCGGATCGACCGCAATCGAGAATTCATCCAGCATCAGTAGCTCCGGGTCCTGGGAGAGGGCGCGGGCGATGGTGAGGCGTTGCTGCTGGCCGCCGGAGAGCAGACTGCCGAGGGCGTCGAGGCGATCCTTGACCTCATCCCAGAGGGCCGCGCGCCTCAGGCAGCGCTCGACGATCACGTCAAGATCGGCCTTGCCCTTGATGCCCCGCAGTCGCGGTGACAGGGCCACATTGTCGTACACCGTCATGGGCAGGCCCACGGGCAAGGGAAACACTACGCCGATGCGGCTGCGCAGGGCGTAGATGTTGTGCAACTGGCGGATGTCGTGGCCGCTGAAGCTGATGTCCCCCGCTACCCGCATCCCCGGGGTAAGGAGATCCATGCGGTTGACGGCCTTGAGGAATGAGGTCTTACCGGCATTGGCGGGTCCAATGATGCCGAAGATTTCATGCTCGTGAACATCCAGATTGACCCCGTGCAGAGCCGGCGTATGGCCGTAGCTGATCGCCAGGTCCCGGACCCGCAGCTTGATCGGCGTGGGGCCGGGTGCCACCAGGGACTCCTCGGGTGCCACGTCCACGCACAGAGCAGATTGGCTTACCATTTCTTCTTACCCCGCAGATACATACGGAAGGCGATCGCGAGGCTGTTCATGACCAGGACCAGGCCGATGAGGACCAGGGCGACGGCAAAGGGGATGTTCTCGTCGATCCCCGGCACCTGGGTGGCCACCACGAAGAGGTGCAGGGACAGGGCCATGGTCTGGTCGAAGACGCTCTCGGGGAGGAAGGGGGTAAAGAAAACGGCGCCGGTGAACATAATGGGCGCCGTCTCCCCGGCGGTCCGGGAAACCTCGAGGATGACACCGGTGAGGATGCCGGTGACGGCGTTCGGGAGCACCACGCGGCGAATGGTCTGCCAACGGGTGGCCCCCATGTTCCAACAGGCCTCGCGAAAGGCCCGGGGGACCGCTTGCAGGGACTCGCGGGTTGCCACGATCACCACCGGCATGGTCATGATCGCCAGTGTCAGGCTCGCGGCGAGGATGCTGGTGCCAAAGCCGAAGAAGATGACGAAGGCCCCGAGACCGAACAAGGCGTAAACAATGGAGGGAACCCCCGCCAGGTTGATGATGGCGAGGTTAATCGCGCGGGTAAACCAGTTGTCCCCCGCATACTCACTGAGATAGATGGCGGCGAAGATGCCGATCGGCACGGACAGCAGGAGCGCTACCGTCACCAGCCAAATGGTCCCCAGCAGGGCCGGCAGGATGCCACCCGCCCGCATGCCATCGGTGGGATAGGTGAAGAGAAACTCGAAGGAGATGACGCCCCCGCCCTTGTACAGCAGGGTCGCCAGCACGATCAGTACCGGCGTGATCAGCAGCAGGGTCATGAGCCCGAACAAGATGCGATAGAGTCCCTGAATCCGGGCGTTGCGCCGGTTCAGGTCGGTGGCTTGGAACATAGCGTTAACCCTGGTCATCTTGTTACCCCTTGCGGATGCCACGCACGATGAGATCGGCGGTCAGATTGATGATGAAGGTAATGAGGAAGAGGAAGATACCGATGGTAAACAGCACCTGATAGTGTTCCTCCCCCACCGCCGCCTCCCCCAACTCGGCCGCGATGGTGGCCGTCAGGGCTCGTACCGAATCGAAGACACTCCCGGGGATGTTGACCGCGTGACCGGTGGACATCAGCACCGCCATGGTCTCCCCAAAGCCCCGGCCGACGCCCAGAAGCACGCCACCCAGCAGCCCGGTCTTGGCCGCCGGCAGTACGACCTTGAAAATGACCTGCCAGCGGGTAGCCCCCATGGCCTCCGCCGCCTCGCGGTAACGATCGGGCACCGCCTTGAGGGCATCCTCCGCGATGGAGGTCATGATGGGCGCCGCCATCAAGCCGAGGATGATGCCCGCGTTGAGGACATTGAGCCCGACGGGGACATTGAATAGCTGGATGATCAAGGGGTTCATGATGACCAGGCCGATGAAGCCCCAGACCACGGAGGGAATGGCGGCCAGCAATTCCACCAACACCTTGAGGGCCTCGCGGGTCTTGCCGGTCGCGAATTCCGCGATATAGATGGCGGCCCCCAGCGAAAAGGGAATGGCCACCAGCATGGCCAGACCCGTGACGCTGGCGGTACCGGCGATCAGGGCCAGGATGCCGTATTCGGGCGCGTCCGTGTCGCTGGGAAACCAGTAGGGCGTGAGGAAGAACTCCCGAAAATCGAGGCGTTCGAAAATAAAGCCGATCCCCTCCTTGGTGACAAACAGGAAGATCCCCAGGACAAAGATAATCGCCGAGAAACCGCAGACAAAGACCAAGCCCCCAATGGCCTTGTCGATGTACCAGTCGAGATCCCGGCGGTCGAAGTCGCCCACCCTGGCGGTGGCCATACCCAGGGCACCCCTAGTGTCGGCCATATCAGGATGCCTCCTCGCCGCCGAGGATGGCCATCAGGTTGCTCACCTGGACGGCGATCTCCCGATAACAGGTCTCGTAATACGGGCGAAGCTGATCCGACGGCAGGTCCCCGGGTACCAGCCCGAGGTCCCAATCCAGTACCGCGGTGTGAAAGGGAATACTCTCCAGGTAGGACTTCGTAGGTCCCTGAAGGCTGACGATCACATGGAAATCCGCGAGTTCCTGGTGGGTCAGGTCCAGCACCCTGGGCTGGTGGTGACTGAGATCGATGCCCCGCTCTCGCAGGAAATCGACTAGGGACGGGTCCAGGTTGGCGGCCTGACGGCCAGCACTCTGATAGTCGCCCGCGCCGGGGAAGTTCTTGCGGGCAATGGCGACCGCCAGGGGGCCTAGCAGGCTGTTGTCCTCATCCAGAAAGAGGATGCGGAAGACCTTGGCCGGCTTGCCCTCCCCCGTCGCGGCGAAGACGGCCTCCTCGCACAGGTTCTTCGCCTGGTCCGAGACCCGCTCCAGCATGTTGAAGATCACCAAATAGGCGAACAGGTCCTTGACGCCCAGACGATCGCCTTCGTCCACCAGGTCGGCGAAGACCGTGTCGAAGGTCCTGGCCACCTGATCGGCCATGGTCATGGTCGCCTTGGCCTGTTCCGCGTTACCGGCCAGGAAGGCGGCAACGGACTGCTTGAGCATCTGCCGTGACTCGCCCGCCATGAGTTCCAGTTCCCGGGCGACCGTGCCCTGGGGACGGACCGCGAGCTGCACGGATTCCCGACAGATGGTCACGGCATAGTCGCCGATCCGCTCCAGCCCCAGGTTGGCGCGAATGATGGCGGACATAAGACGCAGGTGCCCGGCGCTCGGCAGATGCAGGGCGATAAAGCCGTGGCACATCCGATCCAGGGCGCGGCTGGCGCGGTTGATGGACTGATCCCCCAGGACGGTCAGATGGGCGATCTTGTCGTTGCCACTCAGCAGGGCGTGAAGCGCATCACCAATAGCGTCTTCAACGCGCTGGGCCAGGATGGCCAGGTGTTGCTTGATGCGGGACAGGTCTCGATCGAGACGCTCTTCGTAATGTGGCATGGGTGCGGCTCCGCCAGGCGAGATCGGACAATAAAGGGTCCTTAGGGACAGAGGCACCCGTCGGGCACCCCCTGCCAACGATCGTCAAGGGGTTATTTGCAAGCGATCTTGCGGACCGGTGCATAACCTTCCTTGGCCACCAGGCATTGGCCCGTGTCGCTCATGATCCAATCCAGGTACTTCTTGATCTCACCCTGGGGCTCGCCATTGCTGTACATAAAGAGGGGGCGGGCGATGGGGTAGGACCCGTCAAGGGCGGCGTCTTCCGAGGGCATGACGCAGGGCTTGCCGGCCTCCGGGGCGATGCAGACGGTTTTCACATGGTCCGTGGCATAGGCCAGACCGCTATAGCCGATGGCGCAGGGGGTCTTCTCCACCAGGTCCACCACGTCCTTGGAACCGTGCATATCCAGGGTGCCCTGGCGGAACTTGCCTTTCTCCCCCAGGACGTGCTCCTGGAAATAGGCGTAGGTGCCGGAGTTGTTCTGGCGGCTGACGACCACGATCTCACCCGAATCGCAGCCCGGTACCTGGATGCCGAGATCCTTCCATTGAGTGGCGCCGCCGTCGCGCCCGTAGATCTTGGCCAGCTCGGCGATGGCCATGGAATTGGCGGGATTGTTCTTGTTCACGTAGATCGCCAGGGCGTCATAACCCACGACGTGTTCGACCGGGTTGTGCCCCCGCTCCTGGGCTTGCTTGATCTCCTTGTCCTTCATCTTGCGGCTGGAGTTGGCGATGTCGACGGTGCCGTTGATCATGGCGGCGATACCGGTGCCCGAGCCGCCACCGGAAACCGCGATGGCCACCTCCGGGTTGACCTTGGCGTATTCCTCGGCGAAGGTCTGGGCTACATTGACCAGGGTATCGGAGCCCTTGTTCTGGATTTCGGTGCGCGCCTGAACATTGGCCGTGGACAGGCAGACAGTGGTGGCGATAGCTAGGGCTAACAGGTTATTTGTCTTCAACAGGGTATCTCCTTGGTAACCGCAGGGGGAAAGCTCGCCTAGAGGCGATTCAAGCATGTGTTGTAATTTTTGACGATTGCCGATGACTGAACCAAGACGTATTGATTAAAGTTTTATAACGATTTTGACGGGCGTTTCGCCGGCTGGCTATCCGCTACTTTGGCCAAGCAAGGTCAACCACCCCGCGGAAGGCCCCCACGGTCGTGATACCCGTCAAAACTGAAAGCTGTTCCCGGGTGAGTCTTCCCGGGGTTCAAGCCCCTAAGGAAACGCTGAAGATTGGCCCGATTCTCTCCCCTCGCCCTCGGAAGGCGTTGTTTAGGGCTAAGGCACCCGTTTTAACCGGTTTTTGGGCTCATTTTGGGCTCGCTGGGTGGCTCCTGAGG
>JBATOB010000084.1:0-10295 GCA_049290655.1 Chromatiaceae bacterium
GATGCGGTCAGTCTAAACATACCCATGTCCTCATGTCTGATTTGTTAGCGGTTTCGAGCACGACCGTCCCACACTACCCTTGCTGGTAATTTATCAAAGATCCTGCTTGGCCGTGGGTGTTCACCGGGGGCGACGACAACGACGAACCTGGGCAATGAAACGCGCCGGCCATCCCACCCCACCAACATGACGCAGGTGGGCATAGCTAGCCAGAAGATTTTTGTAAATAATGCCGTCGTGGTGCCCATCCACGCCACTGCCCCGCAGGACCTCGTAACCATAGACCCAGGCCGGGTCCGGATCGAGTACGGCGGAGTGGTGAAACTCATGGGCATGGATCTCGGTGGAATGGTCGGGCAGCTTGGGCCAAGGGAAGGCCTCCCGTTCGCGCAGATGGATGTAGCCTCGGCCTTGGGGACGCTCGTGCATGGCCACGTCGGCCTGGAGGACGCCGCACATGGGGGCGAATTCATCACGCCAACGCAACGCCCGACAGAGATACATAAGGCCACCGCACTCGGCATAGGCCGGTCCCCCTCCCTCGATGAAGTCTCGCACCGCCCCGCGCATGGCCGAATTAGCGGCCAGTTCACGCATGCGGTATTCGGGGAAACCGCCGCCGATGAGGAGGCCATCCACCTCTGGCAAACCCAGATCGTGCACGGGACTAAAGGGTATCAACTCCGCCCCCGCGGCGCGCAGGGCCTCGAGGTCATCGGGGTAATAAAAGCCGAAGGCCTCGTCGCGGGCAATGCCGATACGCAGGTCGGCCTTCCTTGGCGCAAGACTGGGGATTGGGGGATAAGGGACCAGGGGTGGGGCCGAGGCGCTGATCCGCAACAGTGCATTCAGGTCCACCTGATCCGCGATCATGCGGCGGATACCCTCGATCTGGGCCTCGGCCTCCCGGCTCTCATTGCTAGGCATTAGCCCCAGATGACGCTCATCGATGCTGGGCTGGGACTCGCGATGGATGGCGCCCAGCAGGGGCAGATCCGTGTAGTACTCCACAACCCTGCGCAAATTGCCTTCGTGGCGCTTGCCGCCGACCTTGTTAAGGATGATCCCAGCGATGCTCAACCCGGGATCAAAGGCCTGATAGCCGAGAAGCAAGGGCGCCAGACCTCGCGACATACCCTGGACATCCACCACCAATACCAATGGCACCCCTAGCAGCTTGGCCAGTTCCGCATTGCTGTTGCTACCCATGAGATCGGTGGCATCGAAGAGCCCCACATTACCCTCGATCAGGCCTAGGTCCGCATCCCCCATGGCCCGCGCGAAGGTCTCCCGGATCTCCGCCACCCCCATGGTGTTGTAGTCCAGGTTCAGGCAATCGCGGCCCGCCGCCTGGCCAAGCCAGAGGGAATCTATATAGTCAGGCCCCTTTTTAAAGGGTCTTACCCGTTGTCCTCGCAGGGAGAAGTTTCGGCACAAGCCGATAGACAAGGTCGTCTTCCCGGAGGATTTATGGGTGGCGGAGATGTAGAGGCGGGACATGGCGAAGGGGCTTTTGAGATCCGGACAAGGAAACGGGGATGACGCCCAAGGCATCATCCCCGTCCTTGACCACGGCTAATCAGAACGCTGCCAGGGCTCGGATCAGGCCTTGACCGCGGCGTGGGGATCCACGTCCCTGTCCGCCAGTGATTCGGGCAGGAACTGGAGGGCCCGCACCCCGACGGCGGTGATGATCAGGGCCACCGCCACGCCGCCTATGCCGAGGAGAAACTCCGGTATGCTGGGGGCATAGGTCGCGATCTGGCCGCCAACGCCATCATGGAATCCAGACTCCAGAATGGTCTTGCCAGGGAAGATGGCCATGGGGAAGGCCTGGCCACCTATGATGATCACATAAATGCTCGCCAGCCCCCCGAGGATAACCAGGCCGCAAGCCCCCACGATCCATCGCCTGTCCTGGCCCAGCGCGGGGTGAAAGAGGATGCCAAAGGGCGCCAGCAGGCCCAGGATCACCCAGCCAAACCAGAAGGCCAGGGTGTAGCGGCCGCCGGTGACCAGATAGAAGGACACCAGATCATAATTCTTGGCGCCATAGAGCTTGGTCAGGAAATAGATGAGGATGAAGAGCAGGACGGCGGCGATGAAGATACCCATGAGGCCCTTGAGACGTTTAATAATGAAGGGACCGATAGGGCGCTGGTCTTGGGCGAAGGCGAACATAAGCACCAGCATAAAAATCGCCAGGCCATACAGGAAGGACATCACGATGAACATGGGTGCCAGCACGGCGGTGTCGAAGGCCTGACGGGCGACGATGAAACCGAAGATCGATCCCGTGCCCGTGGTCAGCAGGAGACGCCAGACGAAGGCGAAGGTACCGGCCGCCTTGTAGTAACCCCTGAAGCCGCGATCCACCATGGTCACCAAATAGGCGAGGACGATAGCCACGAAGCCCGAATAGAGAATGACGTTCCAGGCAAAGATGGAGCGAAAGTTGTAGCTGGTCATGGCCACGATCAGGCGATCGGGGCGCCCCAGATCGAGGACCAGCACCATGAGCCCTCCGATCAGAAGTGCCACCGCCAAAAGGGCGGAGAAGCGGCCCAGAGGCTGATAGGTCGTTTTACCGAAGACGGTGCCGATACTGGCGATGTTGAGGGCGCCGGAGGCAGCGACGATAAGGAAGACGGCAAAGATATGGGGCAAACCCCAAACAACCTCATTGTTCATGCCGGTCACCCAGTGACCCTGGTGCTCCATGTACCAGAAGGCCAGACCGCCAATGCCAGCGACGGCGGCGAGGCTGGCGAGCAGGGCCCAGTAGCGCTGAGGGGCCAGCCGCCATTCGCGATAGACGATTCTCTTCATGTCTGGATTTCCCCCGGCGTCACACGCCCGAATAGCGGACGCCCGTGTTCAGGGCGAGGTTTTCGCGGATTTGACGGCTGGGCATGGCCTCCAGGGCCTTGCTCAACGGACTTTCCGGGTTCTTGAGGTCACCAAAGATGATGGCATGGTGACCCTGGGCGGCGCAGGCATCGGCGCAAGCGGTCGAGGTCTGGCCATTATCGCGGCGATGTACGCACAGGTTGCAACTTTCCACGCAACCCTTGCCACGTGGCGCAAGGGTCAGCTTCACCTCGACCTCGGCATGGATGAAGGACCGCGCCTTGTAGGGGCAGGCCATCATGCAATAGCGGCAACCTATACAGAGATGGCGATCCACCAGGACGATGCCATCCGCGCGTTTAAAGGAGGCCCCCGTGGGACAGACGTCCACGCAGGGCGGGTGCTCGCAATGCTGGCACATCATGGGTAGGTTGGTGACCCGGCCCGTCAGGTTGTCCTCGAGCTTGACCTTGCGGATCCAGCGCGCCTCCTGACGATCCCACTTCTCGGGGTCCATGCCCATCGGCATTTGTTGAAGGTCAAGACCGTTTTCCTGGTTGCAGGCACTGACGCAGGCAGTACAGCCCTCGGCACACCGGGTGGTGTCGATCAGCATTCCGTAGCGCACGGCATCCGTGACCCGCTCGACGCGCGGGTCGGCACTCGCGATCGTATGGAGCAAGACACCGGGAGCCAGGGTCATGGTCGCCACGCCCGCAGCCGCGCCAAGGAAACCTCGGCGTCCCTGGTCGATCTCTTCGCTGGGATTATTCATCGTCATTCCCCATTCTCAGCGCAAGGCCGGCTGGGAAGGCCCAGGCGGTATCTTAGTGCCAGGTGCCGGTGCACCAAGAACCGACGGACGGGCGCTACCCGAGTTCGATAGCGGCGCCATCCGGGTGGTCGGAACCGTGGCGTGGCAATCGAAGCAGTTTAGCCGCACCGCCGCGAAGTCATGACAGGCACCGCAAAACTGCTTTTCGTCATTGACGGGCAGCGGCTCCCCAGCCGGGCCCTTGGCACCATGGCAAGCGATACAGCCCGCCAGGCTGTGTTTCGTTGAGCGGATTCCGCCATGTACCGTCTCGTCCCGCTGATGTTTAATCACCTCCATGTGATTCCGGCGCATAAAGTCCGTCGGCTCCACGCAGCTTTTCTCGTTCGCGGCCCGGGATCCCGTTACCACGAAGTTGTTTCCGGCGGCCTGAACGGCCAGGGCCAGCAAGGCCCCAGCCAGGCCGAGGGAGATGAAGCTGCCTCTGAGAAGGGCATTCGCCATCGTCCTCTCCCGAGTGATTATTCGCCAAGCCCCATCTTGATGTAGCCCGTGGGACAGACATCGGCGCAGATATGGCAGCCAATGCACCGCATATAGTCGGTGGCCACGTAGCGCCCGGTGGTGTTCTCGCCTTTCTTGACACGATAAACCGCGTCCTGGGGGCAGAAGATGACGCAATTGTCGCACTCGAAGCACATACCGCAGCTCATGCAGCGCTTAGCCTCGTCGATGGCCTCGGTCTCCAACAGTCCGATGACGCGTTCCTTGAAGTGGCCCAGAACCTCCTCGGCGGTGGGGACCTCTTCCTTGCGCAGGTTGCGGGCGTGGTAACCAAAGTGACCGAGGAAGAGTTCGTTGTGCGGGATAACCTCGGCGCTGGAGCGATCCTCGTAGTTATGGATGGCCCAGTTGCCGTCGGAGGTGCCGCGCATGTCACCGCGCTCGCTGGGATCAAACTTCTCGGGGGCCAGGTGCGCCTCCTCCATCTTCCGCAGCAGATCAAAGTGATGAACGTCGACCTTGGGCCGGCGGCTGAATTCCTCCTGCTTGAGATACTCGTCGATGGAGTCGGCGGCCACCGAGGCCTGACCGATAGCGGTTGTCAGCAAATGCGGGCGGATGATATCACCAGCGACGAAGTGCCCGGGCCGGTTGGGGACCTGATGGAACTTGTCGGCATTGATGAGGCCGCGGCCATTATCCATGACTTCGAGACCGGTAAGATCACCGCCCTGGCCGATAGCGGACACGATAAGGTCAGCCTCCAGGATGCGCTCGGTGCCCTCGATGGGGATGGGACGCATACCGTCCATCTTGCAATCACAGACCTTAAGCCCGGTGGCCCGGCCTTCCGCGTTCTTGATGAGAGCGAGGGGCATGACGCCATCCAGAACGGTGACGCCCTCGGTCAAGGCATCATGGACTTCATGCTCAGCGGCGGTCATCTTGTCCCGCGTGAAGAGAGAGGTCAGGGTGACCTCCGCGCCCTGGGCCGCCGCGCTGACGGCGGCGTCATGGGCCACATAACCATCGTGGATGACCGTTTCGGGGAGGTCGGAGGGCTTGGCGTTCTGGATGTGGCCGATGCGGCGGGCCACGGAGACGACGTCGACGGAGGTGTCACCACCACCCACGCATACCACCTTATCGGTGGTGACCTTCATGCGGCCCTCGTTGAAGGCCTTGAGGAAGGCGACGCCGGAGACGCAATTGGGCGTACCGGCCCAGCCCTCGACGGGCAGACCGCGACCACTCTGGCAACCGATGGCCCAGAGAATGGCGTCGTAATCCCTTTCCAATTGTTCGATGGTAACGTCCTGGCCGACCCGAACACCAAATTTCACCTCAACCTCGCCCATGTCGAGGATGCGCTGAATCTCGGCATCAAGCTTGTCGCGCGGAACGCGATACCCCGGAATGCCGTACTTGAACATGCCACCCAAGCCCCGGTTCGCCTCGAAAATGGTGCAACCATGGCCTTTGCGGCGCAGTTGATAGGCCGCCGCCAGACCCGCCGGGCCACCACCGATGATAGCGACCCTGCGGCCGGTGCTGGTACCGGCGGTGAAGCCGTAACCATTGGCGATGGCCGTATCACCAATATATTGCTCGACGGAGTTGATGCCGACGAAGTCTTCCAGTTCATTACGGTTGCAGCCCTCCTGGCAGGGTGCCGGGCAGACGCGACCCATCATAGAAGGAAAGGGATTCGCATCGGTGGAACGACGGAAGGCATACTCCTGCCACTCCACCCCAACCGGCGGCTTTTCCTGCTGGCGAACGATGGCCAGCCATCCACGGATATCCTCGCCCGAGGGGCAGGAACCCTGGCAAGGAGGCGTCTTGTGCACATAGGTGGGACACTTGTGCGTGGTGTCCTGAACAAAGATCTTCTGGGTCAGATTGCCCCATTCCTGCTGGCCGTCTTGATACCGTCGCCAGGAAACCTTGCTCTTCATTTCGTTGCTGGAAGTCGCCATGTATTGTTCTCCTTACCAGTGGGAACCCGTGTTTTGATCCGATCGCCGGCGCGGTAAAGGTCGCTCCGGCGCAAATTTCAATCGCCGATCAGTCCTCGTCGTCCTCGGACTCATCGTCATCCTTGTCAAGGCCATCATCATCCCCCGGGGTCAGGATGATGGCGTTGGAAACCAATTGGTGGACGCTGACGATCTGCTCCATCTCCATGCCGTAGTAAGGCAGGACCTTGGTGAACTGACTTTTGCAGATGGCGCAAATGGCTGCCATATGGGTAACGCCCTTCTCTTGAATGACGTTATTGAGGGCCGTCATGCGCGGCTGGGCGCCCTTGACCCGCAACTCCATGAGATCATCGGTCAAGAGACCGCCACCACCACCGCAACAGAAGGTGCGCTCGCGGATGGTGTCTTCGTCCATGTCATGGTAATGGTTGCAGACGGCCTTGATGACGGCGCGGGGAATATCGAACTGCCCCCCCGGCGTCGGACCCATGCGGCTGGCACGCGCCACGTTGCAGGAGTCGTGAAAGGTCAGCACCATGTCGTCATTTTGAGACTTATCCAGGTTTAACTTACCCCGTTGGATCAAGTCATGGGTGAACTCGCAAATATGCTGCGGTACCGGATAGTTAGGATCCAGGAAGTCCCAAGGTCCCGCCAGTGTATTGAGGAAGCTGTAGGCGACGCGCCAGGCATGGCCACATTCGCCGAAAACGATACGCTTAACCTTGAGGGCGATGGCCGCCTCGCGGATACGCAAGGATATCCGGCGCATGTTCTCGTAGGAGCCAATGAACATGCCAAAATTGGCCGCCTCGGAGGCGATGGTGCTCAGGGTCCAGGATATGCCGGCCTCGTGAAAGACCTTGCCGTAGCCAATCAGGCCATCAACATGGGGCTCGGCAAAAAAATCGGCGGAGGGCGTTACCAGCAGGATGTCGGCACCAACCACATCGATGGGGTAGCGAACCTTGGCGCCGGTGTCATCAAAAACGTCCTCCTCCAGCCCTTCAAGGGTGTCGCGGAGGGCGGGGCCTGGGAGGCCCAGGTTGTTGCCGATCTTGTAAACCTTGGCGATGATCTCGTTGCAGTATTTCTGGCCCACGCCGATGTGGTCCATGATCTCCCGCGCGGCCATGGAGATTTCGGCGGTATCGATCCCATAAGGGCAGAAGACCGAGCAGCGACGACACTGGGAGCACTGGTGGAAATAACTGTACCAGTCATCCAGCACCTCCTGGGTCAGATCCTCGGCGCCCACCAGCTTGGGGAATAACTTGCCGGCCAGGGTGAAATACCGCCGGTAGACCTTGCGCAGTAAGTCCTGGCGCGCGACCGGCATGTTCTTGGGATCACCGGTACCGATGTAATAGTGGCACTTGTCGGTGCAGGAACCACACTTGACGCAGGCATCCAGATAGACGCGCAAGGAACGATAGCGGCCTAGCAGATCGCCCATCTTATTGATGGCCTTCTCTTGCCAGTTGTCCACCAGGACCCCCGGGAAGCCCAAGGGCTCTTGATGCTCCGGCTTGGCCACGAAGGGCCGCGAATGGGCCATTACCCCTGGCGTGACGGCGGGGATTTCGAGATAGGGCTGGAGTTCGGGGACCTCCAGTTTAACCTTAGCCATGATTCGACCTCGTCCGCATATCGTGTCTTGTCTTGCCTTCGGCCAGGACGGCGGGCAGTGCCCGATCCGACCTGCCAGCCAAACTTATTGTTCGAGCCGCTTGGCCCAGGGCGCCAAATGCCTCTGTTCGCGCGGGTTGTCCACCTGGTTGCGCGTCGGGCTGAAAAAGAGCCCGGGGACATGAAGTAACTTACTGAAAGGGAAGACGATCATGAGGATGACAACAAGCAGCAGATGCAACAGCAGCAACGGATCCGCAGGCAAGGGCTGGACATGGAAACGCATAAGCCCCAGGAAGAACTGCTTGACCGAGATGACATCGACATGGACGACAAAGCTCATGCCCAGCCCGGTCAGGCCTATGCCAATCAAGAGGGCGAGAATCAGGTGGTCCGAAGGTCCGGTAATGTAACGTACCCGATCTACCAGGAAGCGCCGCGACCAGAGGCCGGCGAGACCGACGACCATCGCCATGCCTCCATAGATGCCGAATGGCTGTATCAACTGAATGGGCAGCGAAACCGGATCTATAAAATAGCGGAGATGGCGCAAGGTGACCAGGAAGAGGCCGAAGTGAAAAATCCATCCGAAAATCCAGGTCCACTTATTGCCCTTGAAAAGGCTTTCGAATAGGACAACTTCCCGGATGAGACGAAAGATAACGCCGCTTTGGGTGACGGGAGCCGGCGTCGTCGGGATCTTAAGTGGCGCGGGGGTGCGCGCGTACTGCAAAATCTTGTTCGCTAGGCCAGCCAGGAGCACCAGAGTGGCAAAGTAGAACAAGGAGGCATACACAAGTGTCAGGAACGACATGCTACCGCTACCTTCGGTGAATCCGTCGGAGACCCGGGAACGGTAACCGCCCCGGTCTGGTTACCTCTCGTCGCCGCGTTTGCCTAACTAGGCAAGACGGAGCCGAATTCGGGATGCCTGACCCCAGATCCCGTAACCCTGCGGCCCGCGGGGCCCATGAGCCACCGCAGCCCGGTTAGGCCGGCACGGGGTCAGACGCAGCCGGTCGGCTTCGGCAGGCCGGCGTAGCGGCAAGCCTGCTTGGAAGGGCCATAAGGGAACAAGCCATAGAGGTACTTGCTCGTGCCCTTGTCCTTGCCCAACTTCTTGCCAACGGCCTTGGTCAAGACGCGCACGGCGGGAGCGATCTGATACTCCTCGTAGTACTCGCGCAGGAAGTTGATGATGTCCCAGTGCTCATCGGTCAGTTCAAGGTCATCCTCCTTGGCCATGACGCCCGCAACGCCTGGAACCCAGTCGTTGATATTGGCCAGATAACCTTCTTCGTCGGTTTCAAAAGTCTTGCCGTCGACTACGATTGGCATGATGAAAATCTCCTCGATTTGTCACAAAACAGGGGTTATAACCAGGCCTGAACTTTGTCGTTTTCCACGGCCAGATCCACGAATCCGGCATAGTCCACGACTTTGATACCCTCGATCAGACGATCCTCGCGGAATCCGCGGGCCTTGAGGTCCGGGCCCAGTACGTAGACCGACACCTTGCCGAGGCCAGTCTTGACCAGTGACTCGGCACTCGAACCCGCCAGGGCCGCGTAAACACCATCCTCCATCAGGAGGACGGCGGCCCCTTCGGACGCGAACTTCAGGCAGGACTCCAGGGAGTTGCGCTCAAAGGGGGACTTGTTGACAGTGTGCAGGATACTCATGGAAACCCTCCTTAGAAGCTGAAGATCACGTCGGATTCGTCCATGAGTTCGGTCACGCGGGCGGCGTCCACCACCTCGACGATGTTTTCGATCTCCTCTTCCGTATCCATGTCCTCATAAGCGATCGCCACGAGATCGTCCTGGGTCAGGCCACGGGCCGCGAGGGAATCCGCGTCCACAAAAATGTTCTTGACTTCATAATCGCCCAGAGTGCGGTAGGTGGGCGAAAAATTCTTCATGCCGATGCCCGCGGTGTCCTGGCCTTTGACCAGTTGAAAAACGCCGTCATCGACGAACATGAGATTGACTTCCTGATCGAAGGCCGCCCCGATCAGAACCACTTCCAGGGACTCCCAGGCATAGATGGTGCCATAGGGGGCCCTGCGGTTGAGGTACATGAATTTCTTCACGACTTCGGACATGACGCTTACCCCTGTTAGTCACCAAAGACGACGAGACGATCCGACTGAATAGCCGCCTCGACCAATTGCCCGAGCCCGGAGATGCGGAACCTGGGATGAATGTTGGTGGCGTCCTTACGATTACGCTGGGCCTCGCCATCGTCCACGACACCCCGGCGTTGGGCCGCGGCCACGCAAACGACCATATCCAGGTCATACTTTTCGGCCAGGTCCGCCCAACGATTAACCACATGGCGATCGTCCTGGGGCGGAGTGGTCAGGCGCGTCGCGTTGTTGACCCCATCGTGATAGAAAAAGACCCGGAAGACCTCATGGCCCTTCTCCAGCACGTTCTTGGTAAAGAAGTAGGCGGAGTCCGACGACTGGTGTTGGTAGGGTCCTTCGTTGATCTGAATTGCGAACTTCATTGCGACCTCGATCTGATTTGGCCCCCAGCCCCGTGGGACTGGGG
>JBATOB010000085.1:0-1537 GCA_049290655.1 Chromatiaceae bacterium
GGCTAGAACGGTTCCGCCCTGAACAGGGCGGGGGGGTTTTCTTGCTCTGAGCCCTGGGAAATCGTATTATCACACGAATTGGAGCAGAGGTTCCGTCCGGAACCCCTGGACGCAGGCAGGACCCCGACGACGGGGTTTTTTTTGGTTTGTCGTTGCCTGGACGGGCACACTCGTTCGGGGGCGACCCGCAGCGAGTGGGCCAATTGGCCCATTTTTTGTCTTATGGCGGTGGATGACGCATTCGGCACACAAATTGGTGGATCTGGCCCGGTCAGTGGTGGAGCCCATGGGCTATGAACTGGTCGGCGTGGAGCATCTGCAGCATGGTGGTAGTCATGGCGGTTCCATCCTGCGCGTCTATATCGACGCCGAGCAGGGGATTAACTTGGACGACTGCTCGGCCGTCAGCCATCAACTCAGCGGTGTGCTGGAAGTGGAGGATCCCATCCCCGGCCATTACGACCTAGAGGTCTCCTCGCCAGGGCTGGATCGGCCCCTGTTCAGCGTCGA
Organism: Chromatiaceae bacterium; assembly: GCA_049290655.1. Classification (GTDB taxonomy): domain Bacteria; phylum Pseudomonadota; class Gammaproteobacteria; order Chromatiales; family Chromatiaceae; genus M0108. Next base: position 511 of record JBATOB010000085.1, read on the forward strand.
GCACTACGACCGCTTCCGCGGTCGGCGGGCCAAGGTGCGCCTTGGCGTCAAACTGGAGGGCCGGCGTAACTTCGAGGGCCTGCTGGCCGGGGTCGAGGGCGACCGCCTGCGGCTGGAAGTTGAGGGCACCGTCAGGGAGCTGCCCCTGGCCATGATCGAATCCGCGCGACTGGTCCCTGAATTCTGATTCCGGATTAATGAATGAGTAAAGAAATCCTGTTAGTCGTCGAGGCCGTCTCCAACGAGAAGGATGTGCCTAAGGAGGTCATCTTCGACGCCATGGAGGCGGCCCTGGCCTCGGCTACGCGCAAGAAGCTCGGCGGTGAGTCGGACGCCCGCGTGGCCATCGATCGTACCACCGGCGAATACCACGCCTTCCGCCGCTGGGAGGTGGTCGAGGACCCCGAGGAGGGGGCCAGTCTGGAGAATCCCGACGCCCAGATCGCCCTGACCGAGGCCCGGGCTCGGGAGGCCACCCTGCAAGTGGGAGATGTCGTCGAGGACGCCATTGATATCGAGTTGGGTGGCCGGATCGCCGCCCAGGCCGCCAAGCAGGTCATCGTGCAGAAGGTGCGCGACGCCGAACGCGCCAAGGTGGTCGAGTCCTACGAGCAGCGCAAGGGTGAACTGGTGACGGGCCTGGTCAAGAAGGCCGAGCGTGGCACCATCATTCTGGATATGGGCGGTACCGCCGAGGCCCTCATTCCCCGTGACCAGGTCATTCCCCGGGAGTCCGTGCGCCCCGGTGACCGGCTGCGTGGCTATCTCTACGAGGTCAGCGCCCAGCCCCGCGGTCCCCAACTCTTTGTCAGCCGCACCCGGCCGGAACTGCTGATCGAGCTCTTCAAGCTGGAGGTCCCGGAGGTGGGCGAGGGCGTCATCGAGATCCTGGGCGCCGCCCGGGACCCGGGCGCGCGGGCCAAGATCGCCGTGCGCAGCCGCGATCCCCGTATCGACCCGGTGGGCGCCTGCGTCGGCATGCGCGGCTCCCGGGTGCAGGCCGTCTCTAACGAACTCAACGGCGAGC
>JBATOB010000086.1:0-7725 GCA_049290655.1 Chromatiaceae bacterium
CGCGCACGATCCTGCCGCCGGAGCAAATGAGCATCAATCCGGTTGCTCCAGACGAGGCCGGTGCCCCTGAAGCACGCGCCGTGAACTTTCCGACCCTCACCGCAGCGAAGGAGCGGAAAATACGTTAACTTTTTCAACGAGGCCCGGGCCACACGGTTCCGTTCCATCAACCAAGCCCAACCACCCGCTGCCTGACCTGGGCCCTCACCCCCCCTTCAGGCTCATTTCTGGATTTGGAAAGGACTAGACCGCGCGAGACCCTGAAAGGGCAGCGCGCGGTCCCAACCGCCCATGCCGCCGGGCGTTACCCCGTCAGCCGATGACGCTGGCGATGCGGTCGAGGGCCTTCTCCAGGTTAGCGCGACTGGTGGCGATGGAGATGCGCACATGGCCGCCGAGGCCGAAGGCGGAGCCGGGGACGAGGGCGACGCCCGCCTTCTCGATGAGGTACTCGGCCAGTTCCAGGTCATCCTTGACGCCGTCGATGGCGTCGATCATGCCCTGGACCTTGGGGAAGACGTAGAAGGTGCCATCGGTGGGCAGGCATTCGATGCCGGCCATGGTGTTGAGGCGCGCAACCACGTAGTCGTGGCGCTCCTTGAAGGCGGCGCCCATGGTGGCGATGCAGTCCTGGGGACCTTCCAAGGCGGCCTGGGCGGCGACCTGGGAGATGGAGGTCGGGTTGGAGGTGCTCTGGCCCTGGATCTTCTTCATGGCCTTGATGATGTCGGCGGGGCCGCCGGCGTAGCCGATGCGCCAGCCGGTCATGGAGTAGGCCTTCGAGACACCGTTGAGGACTAGGGTGCGCGGGGCTAGGTCGGGGCAGGCGTTGAGGATGTTGACGAAGGGCTCGCTGCTCCAGCGGATGTGCTCGTACATGTCGTCGGTGGCGATGACGGCCTTGGGGTGACGACGCAGGACCTCGCCCAGACCCGCCAACTCGGCATGGCTGTAGGACATGCCGGTGGGGTTGGATGGGCTGTTGATGACGACCAGGGCGGTGCGCTCGGTCAGTGCCGCCTCGAGTTGGGCCGGGGTGATCTTGAAGCTCTGGTCCGCGCCGGCGTCAACGATGACGGGTACGCCACTGGCCAGGAGCGACATGTCGGGATAGGAGACCCAGTAGGGGGCGGGGATGATGACCTCGTCGCCCGGGTCCAGGATGGCCTGGGCCAGATTGTAGAAGCTCTGCTTGCCGCCGCAGGAGACCAGGATCTCTTCGACCTGATAGTCGAAGCCGTTCTCGCGCTTGAACTTATCGACAATGGCGCGCCTCAGTTCGAGGGTGCCTTCCACCGGCGTATATTTGGTGAAGCCGTCATGGATGGCCTTGATGGCCGCCTCCTTGATGTGGTCCGGGGTATCGAAGTCCGGTTCGCCGGCACCCAGGCCGACGACGTCCTTGCCCGCGGCGCGCAGGGCCTTGGCGCGGGCGGTGATGGCGAGGGTCGCCGAAGGCTTGACGGATTGTACGCGGGCGGAAAGTTTGCTGCTCATCGGTCCTGTTCTCGACTCTTTGCCGGTGGGGGAGGTTTAGCGCCCTGGCAATCGTGGGCGTGGCTCCCAATAATAGCGAAACGCGCCATTTCCGGCACGGGGATTCACCACTTTTACGGCTTTACCCAGCGCCCTGCCTCGGAAACACCGCCGCCCCTCATGAGCAAGCTCCCCGACAAACCCTTCGAACTGGTCTCGAAATTCAATCCCGCCGGCGATCAGCCGGAGGCCATCCGCCGCCTGGTGACGGGGCTGCGGGATGGCGAGGCGGGACTGACCCTGCTGGGGGTCACGGGGTCGGGCAAGACCTTCACCGTCGCCAATGTCATCCAGGAACTCCAGCGCCCAGCCTTGGTGCTGGCGCCCAACAAGACCCTGGCGGCCCAACTCTATGGCGAGATGCGTGACTTCTTCCCGCGCAACGCCGTGGAGTATTTCGTCTCCTACTACGACTATTACCAGCCGGAGGCCTATGTCCCCTCCTCGGACACCTACATCGAGAAGGACGCCTCCATCAACGAGCACATCGAGCAGATGCGCCTCTCGGCCACCAAGGCGCTCCTGGAGCGGCCGGACGTCATCATCGTCGCCACTGTCTCCTCCATCTACGGCTTGGGGGACCCGGATGCCTACCTGCGCATGGTGCTGCACCTGAGCCGTGGCGACCGGGTGGACCAGCGCGCCCTCCTGCGCCGGCTGGCGGACCTGCAGTACAAGCGCAACGAGGTGGAGTTGCACCGGGGTACCTTTCGGGTGCGGGGCGACGTCATCGACATCCATCCGGCGGAGTCGGACGAGGAGGCCCTGCGCGTCACCCTCTTCGATGAGGAGATCGAGTCCCTGGCGGTCTTCGACCCCCTCACCGGCGAGGTGCTGCGCAAGGTCGCCCGTTATACCGTCTTCCCCAAGACCCACTATGCCACGCCACGGGAGACGGTCCTGGCGGCGGTGGATCAGATCAAGGTGGAGCTCCGGGAGCGCCTGACCTGGCTACGGGAACACGACAAGCTGGTGGAGGCCCAGCGCCTGGAGCAGCGCACCCTCTTCGACCTGGAGATGATGGTGGAGGTGGGCTACTGCTCCGGGGTCGAGAACTACTCCCGCTACCTGTCCGGGCGCGGGCCGGGCGAGCCGCCGCCGACCCTCTACGACTATCTGCCCGACAACGCCCTCCTCGTCATCGACGAAAGCCACGTCACCGTGCCCCAGCTCGGCGGCATGTACAAGGGCGACCGCTCGCGCAAGGAGAACCTGGTGGAGTACGGCTTCCGCCTGCCCTCGGCCCTGGATAACCGCCCCCTGCGCTTCGAGGAATTCCAGGAGCGCCAGCCCCAGACCATCTATGTCTCCGCCACCCCGCGTGACTACGAGATCCAGCACTCCGGGGCCATCGTCGAGCAAGTGGTGCGGCCCACGGGGCTGGTGGACCCGGATCTGGAGGTCCGGCCGGCCCTGAGCCAGGTCGATAATCTCCTGTCGGAGATTCGGGCCCGGGTCAGCCACAACGAACGGGTCCTGGTCACCACCCTCACCAAGCGTATGGCGGAGGATCTCACCGACTATATGAACGACCACGGCGTAAGGGTGCGCTATCTGCACTCGGACATCGACACCGTGGAGCGGGTGGAGATCATCCGCGACCTGCGCCTGGGGGAGTTCGATGTGCTGGTGGGCATCAACCTGCTGCGCGAGGGTCTGGACATGCCCGAGGTGTCGTTGGTGGCCATCCTGGATGCCGACAAGGAGGGCTTCCTGCGTTCCGAGGGCTCGCTGATCCAGACCATTGGCCGCGCCGCCCGCCACGTCAATGGCAAGGCCATCCTCTACGCCGACAAGATCACCGGCTCCATGGAGCGCGCCATTGGCGAGACCGAGCGCCGCCGCGCCAGGCAGACCGAATTCAACGCCCTCCACGGCATCACGCCCCAGACCATCCACAAGGCGATCGCCGATATTCTGGAGGGGGCAACGCCGGGTGGACCCCGGTCGGCTCGGGAGTACGCCCAGGTGGCGGAGGAAATGGTCGAGTACGCCAGCCTCACCCCGGCCCAGATGGCGCGTAAGATCAAGGCCCTGGAGAAGGAGATGTATGGCTACGCCAAGGACCTGGAGTTCGAAAAGGCGGCGGCGGTCCGCGACCGGCTCAAGGAGCTGCAGATGAAGGGGCTGGCGGCCTAAAGAGACCCACGGGGCATGGGTACGAGGGAACGCAACGCCAAAAAGGCCGAGTCATGAACCAGGCGCTTCCCGGCTGGTCGCCCAGCGCCTCACGTCGGCGTCGGCGTTAGCGTACACCAGCTATTCACGCCAGCCCTTGTTGGCGTCTGGTCTGTGTTAATGGACGATCCGCCCGAATTGCCCGCTGTTGAAGTCGTGAATCGCCTGGACGATCTCCTGCCGGGTATTCATGACGAAGGGGCCATGACCCACGATGGGTTCGTTGAGCGGCTCGCCATTCAGCAGGAGCGCGATGGCATCTTCCGGGATATCGAAGGCGAGTCGCGTCCCTTCGCGCTGCATGACGGCCAGTTCGGCCGCGCGGATAGTGTGGGCGCCCAACTGGATCGACCCATGCAGTACAAATAAGGCGGTGGTGTGTCCGGCAGGCAGGTCGACCGCTAGCGAACGGCCCGCCTTGAGGCGCAGGTCCCAGACATTTATGGGGGTAAAGGTGCGCGCCGCCCCCCGCGTATCGTCGAGTCGACCGGCGATGATCCGGGCCGTGCCGGCATCGCGGGGCAATTCGACGGTGGGGATCTGGGCAGCGGTGAGGCCCTGATAGCCAGGCACCGCCATCTTGTCCTTGGCCGGCAGATTGACCCAGAGCTGGACCATCTCGAAGGGCCCGCCCTGGCGGGCGAAATCGGCGCTGTGATATTCCTCGTGAATCAACCCAGAGGCCGCCGTCATCCATTGGACGTCGCCCGGGCCAATGGTACCGCCACCACCCGACGAATCCCGATGCGAGACGCCGCCCGCATAGACAAGGGTCACCGTCTCGAATCCCCGGTGCGGATGCTGCCCGACGCCCCGGCGCTCGCTGGTCGGTTCAAAATCGACCGGGCCGGCATAGTCCATCAGCAGGAAGGGCGACATGTCAGCGGCGAGGTCCTGGTAAGAAAAGAGGGTCCGCACCGGAAAGCCATCGCCGACCCAATGACTGCCGCTGCTGCATTTGATAAAGGCGAGGTCTTTCATGATGATGCCTATCTTTGTGTGTGTCGGCTCCGCGCATCAGCGCGGTTGCGGCACCCGGGTCTATTAACGGAGCAACAATGCGGGGCACCCAACACCGGGCACCTCCGCCCCGGCCAACTGTTTGGGCAGCCGACGCGATCATGCCGTCGGATGGGTGATTGCCGCTTCGGCTGCCGCGAAGGCCTTCTCGACACCCTGGTGCCCATGTCCGCACCTCCCTCTCAGTAACTGGGCAATTCGACCGGGCGCAGGTCGAAGACCAGCACCTCGGCGTTCTCGCCCTTGCCGAAGCTGATCTCCTCGAGGTTCCGCAGGCGGGCGCCATCCCCTACCTTCAGGCGTTGGCCGTTAACCACCAGCGCGCCGCGCGCCACCTGGATATAGGCATAGCGGTTCTCCGGCAAGGCCAGGACCTGCTGTTCCTGACCGTCAAACAGGCCGGCATAGACCCGGGCATCCTGATAGACCGCGAGGGACCCCTCGGTACCCTCCGGGGAGATGATCAGGCGTAGCTTGCCCCGCTTGTCCACCTCCTCGAACCGCTGCTGCTGATAGCGCGGGGTGACCCCCTTGCGGTTCGGGACGATCCAGATTTGCAGAAAATGCACCAACTCCTGGCGCGAGGCATTGAATTCGCTGTGGCGGATGCCCGAGCCGGCGCTCATCATCTGCACATCGCCGGGGCGGATGACGGAGCCCGTACCCATCGAGTCCTTGTGCTCCAGGGCCCCCTCCAGGACATAGGTGAAGATCTCCATGTCGCGGTGGCCGTGGGTGTCGAAGCCCCGGCCCGGCTGGACGCGGTCATCGTTGATCACCAGCAGATCCGAGAAGCCACCCTGTTCCGGGTCGTAGTAGCTGCCGAAGGAAAAGCTGTGCCGGGAATGCAACCAGCCGAGCTTGGCGAGACCGCGGTCGGCGGAAGGTCTGAGTTCGAGCATATCCAATACCTCTCTGTAGGCCGCGGCGACGGGGCACTCGGCGTGGAGCGCCCGTCACGGCGGCAGTCCGGGCCTTAGCCCTTGATCGCCTCGATGGCGACCGTGATAGTCACTTCATCGCCGACTTTGGGGGCGTACTTGCCGGCGTTGAATTCGCTGCGCTTGATGAGGGTGCTGGCATTGGCGCCGATGGCATCCTTCTTCAGCATGGGGTGCGTCATGGTGGTGAAGTGATTCACCTTCAGGGTCACCGGCTTAGTGACACCCTTGATGGTCAGGTTGCCCTCGATGGTCTTGGGCTTGTCGCCCTCGAAGACCACTTTAGTGGACTTGAAGGTGGCGGTCGGATACTTGGCGGTATCCAGGAAGTCCTCGCCCTGGATATGCTCGTTGAAGGTGGCAAAGCCGGTATCGACCGAGCGGGTGTCGATGGTGATGTCCACGGCCCCGGTCTTGGCCTTCTGGTCCAGCATCACCGTGCCCGTGGTCTTGTTGAACTGGCTGACCTGGGTGGAGAGGCCAAGGTGGCTGTAGGAGAAACTCGGGAAGGTGTGGGAACCGTCCACCTGGTAAGTCTCCGGCGCGGCCAGGGCGGAGGCCGAGGCGGCGGCGAGGATGAGGGCGGCGGAAAATTGGCTGAGCTTGTTCATGGGTAATCTCCGATGGCGGTTGAGGTTGGGGTTGAGTGGGGGGATGGGGGTTAGTTGCTCGGCGTGACAGCGAGACGAAACTTGATCTCGACATCGTTGGCGACGATATCAAAGGCGGACCAGGGCTCTTCGCCGATCGCGAAGTCCCCCCGGCGCAGGGTGAAGCTGCCCGCGAAGACCCCGGCGTTCCCCTGGGCCGTGAAAGTGGCGGGCACCAGAATCTCCTGGGTCTTGCCCTTGATGGTCAACTGGCCGGCGACCTCATAGCGGTTATCGCCGACGGCCTTGACGCTGCCCGATGCGAAGCGGGCGGTCGGAAAGGCCGGGGTGTTGAACCAGGCCTTGGTCGCCACCTCTTCATCGGCCTCCGCGGTACCGGTATCGATGCTGGCCAAGTCAACCTCGATCACGGCCTTGGCGCTGGCCGGCTGGGCCGGATCAAAGTGCAACTGGCCACTGAAGGTCTTGAAACCGCCGTCCATGCCGACCCCCATCTGGGAGTAGCCAAAGGTGATGCGGCTCTGGTCGGCCAGGACCTGGGTGAATTCGATGGCCTGGGTGGCGGGGGCCACCAGGGCGTTCAGGGCAAGAACGAGGGCAAGGCGTTTCATCTTCATTTCTCCGAGGCTTGGTTAGGGTTTAGACCTTGCCGAACTTCGGCAACATGCGCAGGAAGACGTCGTCCTTGTTGATGAAGTGGTGCTTCAGGCTGGCGCCGACATGGGCAACCAGCAGGGCCACCAGCAGCAGGTTCAGGCTCATGTGCAGAGTCGCCAGCAGGTCCCCCAGAACCTTATCCTTGGCCAGCAGATCCGGCAGCGGCAAGACCCCGAACCACACCGTCTGGAAGCCCTTGGCCGAGCTCATCAGCCAGCCCGAGAGCGGGATGGCCAGCATCAACAGGTAGAGCAAGACGTGGGTGGTATGGGCGGCCCACTGCTGCCATCTGGGCATCCCGGCCGGGAGGGGCGGCGGCTGGTGGGTGACACACCAGGCCAGGCGCACGATGACCAACAGGAAGACGGTGACGCCGGCCCATTTGTGCCAGGAGTAGAGTTGCAACTTCTGCGGCGACAGGGGCAGGTCGTGCATGTAAAAGCCCAGTCCCAGCAGACCCAGTATCAGGAGGGCGATCAGCCAGTGCAGGCCCTTGGCGGTGCGGGTGTAGTGATGATTCATGAGCGTCTTCCTCGTGGGGGCCCCTGCCGCGGCTGTCGGCGATGGGGGTACTGTACCGGCCCCGAGGGGGGCGAAATAGCAGGCAAAAAGCAATTCTGTATTGCTGAATCAGCAACAATCCACTTGCGAGGATCATGCCTGGACGACTGGCCGACGACCAAAAAAAGACCCGACTCGGGTCACGAATCGGGCCGGTGATGTCAGGGAAGACCCCTTGATGATCAGCGAGCAAGCGCGGCTCTCATGCCCTTACCCTAGGC
>JBATOB010000087.1:0-10437 GCA_049290655.1 Chromatiaceae bacterium
ACTGAGGCCATTTGCGGGCCGGGGCGGCCTTCCGCAAGGCCAGGTCCCGGCGACGGGCCGCCGGCCGGGCCGGCGCGGCCTTTCAGACCGGGCCTAGCTCCTCGATGGTCAACTGGTGATTGGTATAGACGCAGATGTCGGCGGCGATGTGCAGCGAACGCTCGACGATCTCCCGCGCCGACAACTCGGTCGCCTCCAGCAGGGCCCGCGCCGCCGCCTGGGCAAAGGAGCCGCCGGAGCCGATGGCCATCAGCCCCTGCTCCGGCTCCAGCACATCGCCGGTGCCGGTGATGATGAGGGAGGCGGTCTGATCGGCGACCAGCAGCATGGCCTCCAGACGGCGCAACATGCGGTCCATGCGCCAATCCTTCGCCAGCTCGACGGCGGACCGGGTCAGATGGCCCTGGTGCTTCTCCAGTTTGCCCTCGAAGCGCTCGAAGAGGGTAAAGGCATCCGCCGTGGCCCCGGCGAAACCCGCCAGCACCCGCTCCTTGTAAAGCCGCCGCACCTTGCGGGCGTTGCCCTTCATGACCGTCGAGCCCAGCGTCACCTGGCCATCGCCACCTATGACCACCTGGCCGCCCCGCCGCACCGACAGGATGGTGGTGCCGTGAAATGTCTCCATCGAGGGTTCTCCCGCGCGAATCGAATGGGCGCCATTCTACGCGAGCGGCAGGATCAGCATAAGCGGCTTGCCTTGGCGGCGGGGGCCTCGACTGTCCTGGCCTTCTTGCGGGACTGGCCCCGAGCGAGCCTCACTAGCCAGGTCCCGCCAGCGGCCCCTACCGGCGCTGAATCTTGGAGATCAGGCCGCCGCTCTCGGAAATACATCGCGCCGCCAATGTCGGACCCCTGGGCGCCGGGGAGCATCCACCTGCCCCACAACCCAGTCTCGGGGACCCGGTACAAGGGCTCGAACTCCATAAGGAGGAACTGCGTGCCGAGATCGCCTCCCTGATGGTCGGTGACCAGCTTGGCATCGGTCACGACCCCGGCCAGCACGCCGCCTACGTCCAGAGCTGGGTCCAGGTCCTCAAGGAGGACCCCAAGGAGATACTGCGGGCGGCGCGGGATGCGGATAAGATCAGCAGCTATGTGTTGGGTTTGGAAAAGGATCGCATGTCGGACAACGTCGAGAAGATCCCCGAGGTCCCCAGGTCGCAGCCCCAGCCAGCGCCGGTGCGCCGGGCAACCCGGGCCCGCGCGGTGGGTGGTCGCGAACGAGGCTGAGTTATACCCATGAACGCAATTGAATTTCAGGCCGTTGCCCACGACGGCGTTCTCGACATCCCGCCGGAGCATCGGCGCCTACTGGACGGCAAGGCGGTGCGGGTTGTCTTGGTCGACGCCCAAGGCGGGAGTGCCGGCGGCGGCCAGAGCCTCTTTGCGCGCCTGCGACGGGTACGCATCCAGGGGCCGACGGATCTTTCTACCAACCATGACGCCTATGTAGTCGGCGAACGGGATGCCTGAGTCCCTCTTCGTCGATACCGGGTACATCCTCGCGTTGGTCAACGAGAACGATCAGTCAGTACCATGCCGAGGCGCTGGTTCTCTCTGAACGCTACGACGGCCAGCCCGTCGTCGTGACCGATGCCGTGCTGCTGGAGATCGGCAACGCCCTGTCCCGGATGGATCGCAATGCCGCCGTACAGATCATTCAGGACCTCCGCGAATCCCAGGGGGCGACGGTGATGCACCTGACGCCCGAGCTATTCTATGCCGCATTCGCCATGTACCGGCGACATACCGATAAGCAGTGGGGACTGGTCGATTGCGTCTCCTTCGTCGTCATGCGCCGCATGGGGCTGACGACCGCGCTCGCCTTCGACCAGCACTTTGTCCAAGCGGGATTCGTGTTGCCGCGGCTATGACCTACCGCCACGGTTGGGCGAAAGCGCAGAGTGGGTGTGGCCTGCGCGGTGACCCTGGCCCCTTTTCCCCCCAGGCGGCTCGCCTCCTGAGGCGGGTTGCCCAGACCTCGCGCCCGCTGGTCATCACGCAGAACGGCCGTCCGGCGGGCGTTATGCTTTCACCCGCCGAGTACGATCGCCTCTGTGCCCGCGAGCACTTTCTTGTCTCCGTGGCGGCGGGCGCCGTCGATGCGGAGGAGGGCCGGGTGATGGACTCGGACGCCTTGCGTACCCGTCTCGCCGAGTGCCGGCGCGAGCGGGACACCCCATGAAGGTCCGCTGGACCGACCAAGCCTTTCAGCGCCTGGCCGAGATCGAGGCATTCATCGCACGGGACGATCCCAAGGCTGGCGAACGCCTCGTGGATCTCCTCATCGCCCGCGGCGAGGCGCTTGCCGACCATCCCCACCCAGGCCGGCGCCTGCCGGAGTTCCCCAACAACGAACTGCGAGAGGTGATCGTCGGCAACTACCGGCTGGTCTATAGGGTCCGACACGAGGATGTTGTCGTGTTAACCCGTAATCCGGAGATCCGACCATGACCGACACAGACGAGAAGATCCTTCAGCTCAACCAGCCCGGCATCGTCATCGAGGTGGACGCCCGCACCGCCGAGGCCCTGGGCGCCTTCGAGGAGGATGCCCTCGACGAGGCCGAGGCGCTGGCGTCCGCCGAGACCGACGGGCAGGGGGTCCACTGATGGCCGAACGCGAGGAGAAGGTCCCGTACTACGAGCAGGTCGCCAACAAGCTCATCGAGCAGCTTCAGGCCGGGACCGCCCCCTGGCAGAAGCCCTGGGCGCCGGGGAGCATTCACCTGCCCCACAACCCGGTCTCGGGGACCCGGTACAAGGGCTCGAACTCCATGTGGCTGGAGATGCAGGGCAGGGACGACCCCCGCTGGATGACCTACAAGCAGGCCAACAGCGTGGACGCCCAGGTCCGCCGGGGCGAGAAGGGGACCCTGGTCCAATACTGGAAGCTCACCGACCAGATCCCGGTGAAGGACGAGCGCGGCAAGCCGGTCCTGGACGGCGAGGGCAACAAGGTCTACCGCAACGTCCAGTTGGAGAAGCCCAAGGTCTTCTCCGCCGTGGTCTTCAATGCCGAGCAGATCGACGGCCTACCCCCGCTACAGATCAAGACCCCCGATTGGGACCGGCACGAGCGCGCCGAGTCCGTCTTGCAGGCGTCCGGTGTCGAGATCCGCCACGACCAGCAGGACCGCGCCTTCTACGGGCCCGCCACGGACCGGATTCACCTGCCGGTCCGGGACAGCTTCCCGAGCGCCGACACCTACTACGCCACCGCCCTCCACGAGCTGGGCCACTGGACCGGGCACCCGTCCCGCCTGGACCGGGACCTGGCCCACCCCTTCGGCAGCGTCGGCTACGCCAAGGAGGAGCTACGCGCCGAGATCGCCTCCCTGATGGTCGGCGACCAGCTCGGCATCGGCCACGACCCCGGCCAGCACGCCGCCTACGTCAAGAGCTGGGTCCAGGTTCTGAAAGAGGACCCCAAGGAGATACTGCGCGCGGCGCGGGATGCGGATAAAATCAGCAACTATGTGCTGAGCCTGGAGAAAGACCGAGTGCCCTCGAACATCGAGAGGCTGCCCGAGGTTCCCAGAACACAGTCCCAACCGGCGCCAACACCCCGAGCAACCAGAGCCCGCACGGCGGCCGGCCGCGAGCGCCGAGGGGGTAGGGTGCCATACAGATCGACAGCGATTCGGGATGCCTCGATGATCTGACGCTTAGATTCTGTGCGGCAAGCAAGCGCGCTTGGCATGGTGGTTCGGGCTGGTGCCGGCCTTCTGCTGGTGGCCCGTGAAACAGAGCAGAGAAGTCTGTTTCAGCGGGAGCGACACCCAACGGCCAGTTGCCGACGCTGGTGCTTCCGTGGTGAGGGTCCGCAGTCGCGTGGACCGCCGACACTGGCCGCGTCCACGAGATACGTATACTGTCCCCGGAATTCCTCCGGGTAACCGGAGTCCCTACGCCGGAGGCAAGGAGAACAGTCCGTGGAATACATACCAATCCGAGTCAGCGACATCATCCGTCAGGTAAACCGGGATGTTTTCCTGCCAGCAATACAGCGGGAATTCGTTTGGGGCTCAGATCGTATCGAACGCCTATTCGACTCGATCCTGTCCGACTTTCCGGTGGGATCGTTCCTCTATTGGCGGCTGGAGCAGAAGAACAAGGATGAATGGCCAATCTACGAGTTCATTCGGGACTTCGATGCTGATGATCCGCACAATCCATCGGCAAACATGTCCGGAATCACCAAGGATATTACCTTGGTGCTGGATGGCCAGCAGCGAATCACGTCGCTCTACATCGGGTTGAAAGGCTCGTATCGGTATTTCTACTATCGGTGGCGAAAGACCCGGCTCTACCTGAATCTGCTGAAACCCCCGGTTCCCAATGAGGATAACCCGGAAGAACTGACCTACGAATTTTCCTTTCGAGAAAGCTCGGAGCCGGCGGGCGACAAGCCGCAGTTGTGGTACTTAGTCGGTAAGATTCTGGATTTCGAGGACGCCGAGGATGCCAAGTCCAACATGAAGCCCCAGATTGTGAGCCTTACCGAAGGACAGCGAGAGATCGCCAACAAGCTTATAGGGAGGCTGCACAACCGCATTCACACCACTCTTGTCGGCAATTACTATCAAGAACTGTCTCAGAATTATGACAAGGTATTGGAGGTGTTCGTGCGGGCAAATTCGGGTGGCCAACCACTCGAATACTCCGACTTGTTGCTCGCCACTGCTACGGCGAAGTGGGAGACCCTCGATGCTCGCAGCGAAATCCACGACTTCACCGACTCAATTAACGAGATCGGCACTGGCTACAAGTTTGGCAAGGACTTCGTACTGAAAGCGTGCCTATACCTCAGCGAGGAGAACAAGGACGGTCAGACCATCAACCTCCCGGTCCAGTACAAGGTGAAGAACTTCACGAGACAGAACCTCCGCCTCATTGAAGAGAATTGGGAGAGCATCAAGGAATCGCTCACCACCACGGTGCGGCTGATTTCGCGGTTCGGGTTCAATGCCAAGAACGTCGTGGCACCATCGGCGTTGCTGCCGATTGCTTTCTACCTCAAGAGGCGTAAGAGCCCCTCATTCGACACTTCCTCTGAAGCCGGGGACGCTGAAATCCAAGTGGCCATTCGTAAGTGGTTCGTGTTTTCGACGTTGAAGAACGCGTTCGGTGGATCATCCGATACCACTCTGACCCGATTGCGAGAACTGCTTGCCGGGTGCAACCAATCGACGCCGTTTCCTGCCGATGTTCTGTATAAGTCGCTTGGAATCGAACCACGTTTAAACGAGGCCGAGATCGACCAGATTCTTGGGTACGCCTACCAAGGGCGGTATACGAACCTCGTGCTATCGCTGCTGTATCCAGATAGGGATTGGAAGGATGCAGTGTTCCATGAGGATCACATATTCCCGCAGTCTGAGTTCAAGGCCCGGCTCTTAAGGAGACGTGGTTTGGATGAGGCAGAGGTGCAATCCTTCATCGCCAAGTACAACTTGCTTCCAAATCTACAGTTGCTCACAGACTCTGAGAATCTGTCCAAGAGCGCTAAACCGTTCGACGATTGGATCAAGACGCGGGACGCGACCTTCCGCGCGCGTCATCTTATCCCTGACGTGACTGCCTACGGATTCGATACCTTTGAGGAGTTCTACGAGAAACGTAGAAACAACATTCTGCTATCTTTACACGGACAAGGATTAACCTGATGGATGCGATGCGGCGATCTTGCCTAACGAATAAGGACAACTCGTGTGAGCGAAGCGAACCACGAGTTGTCCTTGTGGTTGGACGAGCCTGGCGGGTTGGCACGGAGCCTGTGATAGGAAATATCTTTTTTCCGACCATCCCCCGGGATGGCGATCCCCGGGATGGTGGTGTGGGGAAAAGCCGAGGGTCAGGTCTTGACTTGTGCCTCGGCTGGCACATTACTCGCCAATCTGTTGCAAGATGACGAAGAATGGGGTCTTTCCTTTTGCCCGGAGGTCCGTAGCCTAGGCCATAGTGGAATTCATCTTACCGAAGCCATCGGGATAGGCCGAGATAGGGAAATCGGCCCTCAAGTGCGGTCCTTCCAGTAGCCAGGTTGCCGTCTCAGGTGCATGACGGCCAGGATCTCAATGCCCATGCCGTCGCGAAAGATCACGGCATAGGGAAAGGTCTTGAGCTGGCACTTGCGGATGCCGGGCTCGACCTCCCGGTAGATGTGTGGGTGAAGCTCGATGTGGTTCAGTGCCTCTGCAAGGCTGTTCAGGAACCGGCGCGCAAGATCGCGACGCTTGTCGCGGTAGGGAGCAAACCAGGGACAGACCACGGTTTCGGAGACACCAATGAGAGGCCACCGAAAAAAACGGGCCAGGCTCGAATTTGATAGAGGCGAAAAACGTCATGTCTACCGTACTTCCACTTAGTTCGATGACGATTGAGGACAAGCTGTTGGCGATGGAGTCGCTGTGGGATGACATCTGCCGTTTGCGACCGGCGATGGAGCCACCTGCGTGGCATCGCGACATCCTGGACGAACGGGAGCGGAATCTTCAGGCCGGTTCAGACGAATTGATGGATTGGGAGGAAGCCAAACGCGCCATCCGCGAGCGGATTGCGTGAGGGTCAAGATTCTTCGTTCTGCCACGGACGACCTTGTCGAAGGACATCGCTTCTATGAGCAGTGCTCGCCGGGAGTGGGCGCATATTTCATCGATAGTCTCTATTCCGACATCGATTCCCTTGTCATCACCGCCGGGATGCATCGCAAGGTCTTCGGAGACTACCACCAGATGTTGTCGAAGCGCTTTCCCTTCGCCGTGTACTATCGCATCTCAGGCAACATTGCCCGCGTCTATGCGGTGATCGATTGCCGGAAGAATCCCGCCTGGATACGACAGCGATTGTCCAAGTGAGAGGATGACGGTTCTCCATGCCCGATCCCGGATGTGTGTCGATGCGGTTCAGTGCCTCTGCGAGGCTGTTCAGGAACCGGCGCGTGAGATCGCGACGCTTGTCGCGGTAGAACTCGGCCGCAGCGTCTGCCTCGGCCAGGGCGTCAGGATGCCAGCGGGCGGTCACTGCCCGTACTTCGCCCGCAGTCCGGCCAGGGCCTGGTCCCCGGGGATCATAGTCACGGCCCCGCCGTCGATCTCTGCGCAGCGGCGCTGGATCTCGGTGCGCCAAGCCTCCGAGACATCGAAGTCGGCGCCCAGGTCCAAGCTCTCCAGCAGGGTCTCGGCGACCAGTGCCCGCGCGCTCGGGTCGAGCTGCATGGCGTCGTTGATGATCTTCTGCGGGCTCGTCTTCATCGCTGGGTTCTCTGTTGGATGTCGGCGTCGGATCGTATCGGCCAATTATGCCGCACCACGGCGGCCGGGGCGGCACCCATCGTCCCGCCGGTCGGCCAAACCGCCGCCCCAACTGTTCCCTGGCATCGCCTAGACCGAGGACTACCGCCAGTTCTATGGTTTCGACGGTGCGGACGAAACTGTCGCACAGCTCATGCGACAAATTCCCTTGGACTCAACCTCCGCCAAGAAGCTTCGCCCCGTCCGGCCGCAGTTCCCCCTTGGGCGACACATGCCGGTACAGCGTCTGCCGGGTGACGCCCAGTTCCTTGCACAGGTCCCCGACCTTGGTCTCTGGTTGCCCCATCGAGGCCATGGCCAGCCGCAGCTTGGCGGCGGTCATCTTGAACGGCCGCCCGCCCTTCCTGCCGCGGGCACGCGCCGAGGCAAACCGGCTATCGTCCGCTCGGCGATAAGCTCCCGCTCGAATTCGGCCAGGGCGGCGAAGATCCCGAAGACCAGCTTGCCGGCGGCCGTGGTGGTGTCGATGGCGGCGCCGTGACCGGTGAGCACCTTCAGGCCCACGCCGCGGGTGGTCAGGTCGTGGACCCTGTTGACCAGGTGGTGCAGGTCGCGGCCCAGGCGGTCCAGCTTCCATAGGACCAGGGTGTCGCCCTCGCGCAGGGCCTTGATGCAGGCCGCCAACCCGGGGCGGTCTTCCCGCCGCCCCGAGGCTCGGTCCTCGTAGAGGTGCGCCGGCGCCACCCCGGCGGCGATCAGTGCGTCGCGCTGGAGGTCGGTAGCTTGGGAGCCATCCGCTTTCGAGACCCGCATGTAGCCCAGGAGCATGTCTTCACCTGTCACATAAACGGTCGATTGGGTGACAATGTGGCCAACCCCGGGCTGGCCCCGGAAAAATGTCACTTAACACGTTATTTATAGTAAGGCATGCAAAGGTCGGTCTTCTTGGTAATGTGACAAGCGCGCCACCGGAAGGCGACCAAAGGTACCTATGGAGACAAGTGCAGGTAGCAATTGACGAAAGCCGGCATTATGGAACATGCTCCAGGGCTTCAAGTACCGCAACAAGATCGGGCTGGACGTGGCCCTGGAGGCGCTGAAGGATGTCCTGGGACGGGATGGCCAGGGGCGCCGGGCGGGCATCGACGAGATCTGGCGCTACGCCCAGCTCGGCCGGGTCGCTAACGTCATGCGCCCTTACCTGGAGAGCCTGGCGTGGCGGGGCCGGACATCGGTGCGTCCATCCGCGCCCGGTTGCTCAACAAGGCGAAGGCCGAGGGTCAGGCTTCAACCTGGTCCTGACCCGCTATGCCCTGGAGCGCCTGTTGTACCGCCTGGGTAGCTCCAGCCACGCGGAGCGCTTCCTTCTCAAGGGCGCCTTGCTGTTCGACTTGTGGTTCGACATCCCCCATCGCCCGACCCGTGACGTGGACCTCCTGGGGTTCGGCCCGGTGGAGATCCCGATCCTGGAGGCCGTTTTCCGCGACCTGTGCGCCGCCGCCAGCGAGCCCGACGACGGTATTCGCTTCCAGGCAGAGACGGTCCGCGGCGGGGAGATCCGCAAGGAGGCCAACTATGCCGGCATCCGCGTCACCCTGGTCGGGCTCCTGGCGGGCGGGCGCTGTTCGGTGCAGGTCGATGTCGGCTTCGGCGACGCGGTGACGCCCGCCCCGGAGCCGGTCGATTACCCGGTTATGTTGCCCGAGCTGCCGGCCCCCAGACTCCGCGCCTACCCGCGCTACACCGTGGTCGCCGAGAGGCTCGATGCCCTGGTCACGCTGGGCATCGCCAACAGCCGCATGAAGGACGCACTCGCTCTGAGTTTGGCGACCTGTGGGTCCTGGCCCGCCAGGCGGACTTCGACGGGGACATTCTCACCCAGGCGATCCGCGCAACCTTCGACCGGCGCGCAACCCCGCTGCCCGATGGAGTACCCTTCGGTCTCACCGAGGACTTCGCTCAGGACCGCCAGAAGCAGACCCAGTGGCAAGCTTTCATCAGGAAGTACGTCCTCGGCCCGGTGCCGCTGGCCGGGGTTATGAACCTGCTGCGAGGCTTCCTGATATCGCCGCTGCATGCGGCGAGGGCGGATGCTGCACCCGGTGGTCATGATCGGGTGTGGAGTCGACTATCGAGAAGGAGAAATCTGGGGGAGCAAGACGCGCCATGGCATCACCGAACGCATTTGAGCATGGCTCAGAATGGCGGCAGTGGGATCTGCATGTCCACACGCCCGCATCCTTTCACTGGAACAGTGCCAGGTTAGTGTTCGGCGTCTTTGGCGGAAAAGCAAAGGCCCCGCCTGGCGGCAGGGCCTTAAGACACCGCGCTGGAGTGCAATCTCCGGGGCACGGCGGCCCTCGCGTCATTGCATCGAATGAAGGCCAATCATATTTCCCTCTGTATCGTTCACGAGGGAAATAAACCCATACTGGCCTATCGAAAATTTGTCCTTGAAAATCTGACCGCCATTTTCCTTGGCCCTTTTGGCCTCAATGGCGCAATCAGCGCAAGTGAAATAAACCAAAGTGCTGTTACCACCCGATGGGCAGCCTTCCATTCTTACGAGTGCACCCATGGCACCGGGGCCATTCTCTTGCATTGGAAAAGCCCACATTTCAAGGTCAGGACTTTCTAGCTTTTGCAATTGAACCGCGAACACACAGTCGTAGAACGCCTTAGCACGCCCCATATCCTGGACATAGATCTCAAACCAACCAACCGGATTGCTTTTCATGATATCTCCTCGTGAAGTGGTGGTGATGGTTTCGCCTCAGCCGTAGGGACGCCGGTTACCCGGCGCCCCCGGCGCAGTCCCGGACATGCGGTTTTCCCGCATCCGGTTCCTCGGTGGTACTCGCTTTCGCGCAGACCTTCACGGTTACCCGTTACAAGGCCCTATTGTTATTGCCCGACAGTGAGGTTGGCTCGTGTGCTCCGATCCTGCCTGTCCGGCACGAGTTCCTGTGTGAGCTGCGTACTCCCGTCGGGTCCTTCGCCCTGTGGCTGGCTTTCCCAACCTCCGACTACGATGCCCGATAAGACACCTCGTAAGCAACGGTGTCCGCTTTATCCGCCCAGGGCATCATCGAAATAACCGCCTCAGCCCTCTGGGCAGCCTGACAGCCCACCGTCGGGCGCATTTTACGATTTGCCGCCCCTGCTGAAGGGGCGGATGGGAG
>JBATOB010000088.1:0-2714 GCA_049290655.1 Chromatiaceae bacterium
GGGTGATGACCAGCCCCTGGATCGGCTGCCACCGGAGGCATTAGCGGCACTCCAACACCTGCGGCTCTTGTCCCCGGAGGCGGGGGAACTCAGCACCCGTGATCCCAAGGTGAGCCGGGCCCTGCGCGAGTTCCGCCGGCGGGTTGGCAAGGCCGAGCCGGATGACCCGGCCCAGATCGACCGGCTGCTGCCCGCCGAGCGGGTGGCCCTGGCCCTCTATGACCAACGCCTCACCCGCTATGCCGCCTTGCAGGCCGGCCAGCAGGCCTCCGCGACGGACGCCCCCGACCTGAACCGCATCAACAAGATGCCAAAGGGGTTGAAGAAGTACGCGGCCCCGCACCTGGCCGCCGTGCAGAGGGCGCTGGCCGCGCAAGGACTCCTGACCCCGCCGACCCAGAAGGTCGTCTGGCGGGACAAGAAACGCAAGAAGCATATTGAGTACAAACAGGCCCGGTTCGCCGGCAAGCCGGACCAGGCGACGATTACCGCACTCGATAGCTTCCAGTGGCGCCATGGTCTGCAACGGACGGCGGGGGTATTGGATGTCGTGACCCTGAACCTGCTGGGCCTGCCGTCGCTAGGGCCAGAGCTATTTCAGCCCCTTGCCGGACCGCAATGTCTTATCGAGGACTTGGCCGAGCCGCCCGCCTGGTGCGAGATCACCAAGGCTACCCCCGAGGTCAAGCAGCGGAGTCATGACGCTCTCCGTATCACCCTCCAGAGCCCCCCGCGGGCCAGTTCCAGGCTTATTGCGACGGCTTTGGAATCCAACGAGATGAGTCCTTCGAACCTGCCCCCGACGTCTAACTGCTGGTAACCCGACCTGGAACCCGGGGAGGTACGCGACGATCACCCTTGGCAACTTAGGCGCCCGCCAGCCATCGAAGGGCCAGCCGTGGAGCCGGTCGCCGAGGTGCCGACGCGGATAGAGCAGCCAAGGCAGGCCAATCGAGCGGCGAATAATGGGCATCGAAATAGCGCGGCGGCATCGAGAAGCCGTGATCAATGCCAACCAGCGTGGGCGGGTCTTCGCTCAGTTGCCCCCCAGCCACTCCGCGATGCCGCGCCGGCTCCAGTATTGGCGCGGACTGGGCGGCGGCAGGACCTCCTCGGGTGGCGTCGCCCGATCCGCCCGATAGACGCGCGGCCCCTTGAGACTGGATCAGGGCGTCGCGGCGCCCGAGTAGTCGATGCCGATGATATAGCGGGCGAAGGCGGGGCTGGCGTTGTCGGTCAAGCGGCTTCCCGCCTCGCCGGGGCCAGGGCCTCGTACAACACGGCTTCGAGCAGGCGGCGGCTGTCGGTTTGGGTGGCGGTGAGGTTGGCTTCCAGTTGGTCGCATACCGCCATCAGTTCATCGACCTTGGCGACGATGCGGTGTTGCTCGGCGAGGGGTGGGAGGGGGAGCGGTAGATCAAGAATGACATTCCTGGATACATTCTTCATCGAAGGACTTACACCAGTAGCATTGCGTGCATAGTAAGCCCGTGCGAAATCTGCATGATTGTTTACAAGCCAGACGTAACGATGGTCGCATCGGTCGAAGAGACAAAGCCGCACGATCTTGTCGCTCATCATCAGGTTCCTCGGCTCGTCCTCTACCAAGACGGCACGGGCAATCAGTTCTGCAGTGTTGGCTCTGGAGATCAAAAAATCTCCCTTGTGCACCTGTGCCTGCAAACGCGGCGCCATTCCAGGCAATAGTTGCTTGTTGGCTGAGGGATCGAAACGATCCCACGCGACAGCGCTTACTTTCAGGACGCCCCATGCATCGCCCTCCCGCGCGTGGTTTTCGGTGCGTGGGCTCCAGCCCGAGTCCGAATCCAAAACTAACGCGCCGAGTCGGACCCATGCCCAGCCGGACGGAAGTTCGCATGACTTTTCCACTTCGGACAGTGGAGGCAGCGGCTTCTCCGGCCTGATCTTACCCGCTTGCACGCGCCGCGATTTTTCCGCCGCGACCTGCATGAGCAGCTCGGACGCTGGCCCATCCTCCGAGTGTTGCCCTACCAGCTTCCCCCGGACGGCGAGATTGAGGATGATCTGGCGCAGAGCCTTGATGTGTTCGGGGCGGGTGGTGAGGCGCGGGATGTGTTGGAGAAAGACCGACCCACGCCAAGGTGCCAAGGCGCCAAGGTCCTTTTCATCAGGTTCTTTCTCTTGCACGGCGTCTTGGCATCTTGGCGTGGGACCCTCTTCATCCCGCAACTGGCGTAGGCTGGCCACCACCAGTTGGTCGCGCCACTGCTCACGCTGGTTCTGTGCCGCCTCAAGCCGATCACACAGCGCCATCAACTCATCGACCTTGGCAACAATGCGGTGTTGTTCCGCTAGGGGTGGCAGGGGGAAAGGTGCGACGGTCGCATCTTCAGTGCGGAGACGTGGCATCTTTGTGCCCTGACCGAGCTGCGTCACGTATTCCACAAAATCGGGACGGCGCAGCGCCAAAGCGCAATAATCTGAGCAGATCGGAACGAAGCCGCGAATGGCTACGATCTCGGTGGTGGAATAGCCAGGCTCATCTGCCACAAGCACCTTGTTTAAGTAAGGGCGCAGCTTCCCGTAAAGGATGTCACCGACCTGGAACTCAATGCCATTAACTTAAGCCTCAGCGGCAGCGCTTGTAGTTCCGGTGGAAGCCCTGGATCTTTGCGGGTTTCATCGGTCGCGGGAAAGACCGGTCGGGTCTGACGGCCTCAACGGTCATCGCC
>JBATOB010000089.1:0-1576 GCA_049290655.1 Chromatiaceae bacterium
GACCTATGGCGAGGACGAGCAGGAGATCTTCCTCGGCCATTCCGTGACCCAGCACAAGAATGTGTCTGATGAGACCACCCACGTCATTGACGAGGAGGTGCGCAATTTCATCGACCGCAACTACGAGCGCTCCCGGCGCCTGATCACCGACAATCTGGACAAGCTGCACGCCATGGCGGCGGCCCTGATGAAGTACGAGACCATCGACCACGAGCAGATCGATGACATCATGTCGGGCAAGCCGCCGCGTCCCCCTCGTGATTGGATCGAGGATGAGGGCCGGCGACCCCAGGGTGGTACCCAGGCCGGTCCGGATGTAGCCGCCACGGGCGAGGGTTCCATCGGGGGTCCCGCCAGCGAGCATTGATCGGAACGGCAACCTATGCGCATCAGGTTGGCCAGGCGCGATGTATGCCCCAAGGCACCCCTCAGGGCCGGTGACTGATCGGACCTTGCAACCTCTCGACTGTGGCGGCCGGTCCCTGGACCTGGGCCGCCCGGTCGTCATGGGGGTGCTGAACGTCACCCCGGACTCCTTTTCCGACGGCGGCCACTATGCCAACCGCGATACCGCCCTGCGTCAGGGTGAACGGCTGGCCGGGGAGGGCGCCGACATCCTGGATGTGGGCGGTGAATCCACCCGTCCCGGCTCCAGCGGCGTCTCGGTCCAGGAGGAGATCGATCGGGTGGCCCCGGTCATTGAGGCCCTGGCCGGGTGTCTGGCATTGCCCATTTCCGTCGATACCAGCAAGCCCGAGGTCATGCGCGCCGCCGTGGCCGCTGGTGCCGGTCTCATCAACGATGTCCAGGCCCTGCGTCGGCCCGGGGCACTGATCGCGGCGGCGGCGTTGGCGGTCCCTGTCTGCCTGATGCACATGCGGGGCACGCCCGCCTCCATGCAGGAGGCCCCGGCCTATGCGGACCCCGTGGCCGAGGTCGCCGACTTTCTGAGCGAACGGGTCCGGGTCTGCGAGGGCGCCGGCATCCCACGTCAACGCCTGATCCTGGACCCCGGTTTTGGTTTCGGCAAGACCCTGGAGCACAACCTGGCCTTGCTTGCGGGTCTGGGGCGGCTGGCCGAACTGGGTCTGCCCCTCTTGGTGGGCCTGTCGCGCAAGTCCATGATCGGCGCCCTCACCGGGCGCGAGGTCGGTGACCGTCTAGCCGGCAGCTTGGCCGCGGCGGTGCTGGCGGTGGAGCGGGGGGCAATCCTGATTCGGGTCCACGATGTGGCCGCCACGCGAGACGTTGTTAAGGTGGCCTGGGCCCTGATGCGGGCCTCGGGCCAGAACCGAGGGGGAGGAGAGCGCGATGCGCAAGTATTTTGGCACTGACGGTATTCGTGGTCGGGTAGGGGAGGGGCATATCACCCCGGACTTCATGGTCAAGCTGGGCTGGGCGGCGGGCCGGGTCCTGGGCCCAGCCCGTGGCAGTAAGGTTCTGATTGGTAAAGATACCCGCATCTCGGGCTATATGTTCGAGTCCGCCCTGGAGGCGGGACTGGCGGCGGCCGGCGTCGATATCCGGCTCCTCGGCCCCATGCCCACCCCGGCCATCGCCTATTTGACCCGCACCC
>JBATOB010000090.1:0-2788 GCA_049290655.1 Chromatiaceae bacterium
GGGGTGTATTCACGGCGTCCCCCGCCAGCCGCCAGCCGATCCCCCTTCCGCTATAGGCCGGGCATTGACGGGCTCTGGGTATATAACGCCTGCCAGTCATTGTCAGAGATGGGTTGCCCACGCTCGAATGCTTGCCACCGCTCCCCGATCAAGGCCTGGATGGGCCGGTATCTATCCTTGTAGGCCATCTTGCGACAGTCCTTGATCCAATACCCCAGGTAGAGGTACTGGAGCCCCAGGCGGCGGGCGAGTTCGATCTGGCTCAGAATGGCGTAAGTGCCTGGGGCGCGGGTGGCGACAGCAGGGTCGAAGAAGGTATAGACAGCGGACAGGGCGTTGGGGAGCCGGTCGGTAACGGCCAAGGCTATCAGGCGCTCCCCGAGGCGCAATTCCAGCAGGCGGGTCTCGCCACCCCAGGGTTGGATCAGGTAATCCCGGTAACTCTCCGGGGTCAACTGGTCCGCCATGCCCCCATCCGGGTGGCGATGGCGGATATAGGCGGCATAGAGGGCAAAATGCTCGGGTGCGAAGTCAGCCGAACGATCGGTCAGTATCAGGTCCGCGTTCTGGTCGCGATTGCGGCGTTGGGACCGGTTGGGGCTAAAGTGGTTGACCTCCAGGCGCACGGGCACGCAACTCTGACAAGGCCCACAGGCGGGCCGATAGACGAAGCGCCCGGCGCGCCGGAAACCTTGCCGCAGCAGGGATTCATAGAGAGGACCGCTCATGGGTACCCTGGGATCGACAAAGAGGACGCGCTCCTCGCGCCCCGGCAAATAAGCGCAGGGGCGTATCCCCGTCAGGAAGAGGGTTAGCCGTTGCTGGAAGCCGAGGTTGGTCATGAGCCTGCCCGGTCCTGAGGTGGAAGGGCGGGTGCTAGCGCCAGGAAATCCGCTGCCCCGGTGGCCGCGCCCCCGATGTTCCAGAGCCCGGGAGTACCGGGATCGGCACACAATAGATCGAGGGAGGCGGTGAAGGCGGCGCGTGGGATCTGAAACGCCCCCAGGCTCAGCAGGTGATCGGTCGCCATCTGGCAGTCGATGAGACCAAAACCGCGTTCTTCCAGGGTCCCGCACAGGTGGACCAGGGCGACCTTGGAGGCATCGCTGACGAGGCTGAACATGGATTCTCCGAAAAACATGCGGCCAAGGCTGACGCCGTAGAGGCCGCCCACCAAATCACCATCCCGCCAGACCTCCACCGAGTGGGCCCAGCCAGCGCGATGGAGCCGCTGGTAGGCACGAATCATCATCGGCACCAGCCAGGTGCCATTGCCTTGACGGCGGAGGCCGGCACAGGCGCCAATGACCTGATGGAAGGCCTGATCCAGGGTGATCCGAAAGTGTCCCCGGCGCAGCGTCTTGGCCAGGCTGCGGGAGATGTGGACCCGGCTCGGTGGCAGCACGGTTCGGGGGTCCGGGCTCCACCAGAGGATGGGATCGCCGGCGTTGAACCAGGGAAAGACGCCGTGGCGGTAGGCGTTGAGCAAGCGCCGCGGGTCCAGGTCGCCGCCAATGGCGAGCAAGCCGTCGGGCTCGCGCTCAGCCAGGGAGACGTCGGGGAAGGGCGCGGTCGGATCCCGCGGGTCAAGAAAATGCAGCATGGGTCAAGGTCCCTGTGCCGGCCTCGCCGGTCCCCGGCCGCTGGCGCGGGATCAAAAACTTGAGGCGATTAAGGAAAAATTTGCCCGAGACGGCCCGGATGGAGTAAAAGACAAGATTGTTCCTACCCGTGCCAGCATGACCGGAGCGGAAAGGAGAAATAATAGCACGGGGCAAGGCCGGGCCCTGGTCGCGCCATTCGGCTCCTCACCATCCGTCCAGGTCGTCGAGCGGGGAGCAAGGTTAATTAGCCATGCATTACAGAGTCTTTTACTACTTCGAACGTTCCGGCGATGCCATTTCCTCGACCAACGCCGTCGAGATGAGTGCCCGCGATATCCACCGTCAACTCCTGGGATGCTTCCATGGCGGGGATGACTTTCTGGGCCTCATCGATGGCCAGGATAATGTTCTGCAGATCCTCTGCGAGCCAAAGTTGGCGCGCTTTTGGGTCGAACTACCCGTGGAAGCCGCCAAGGCCTCCTGGGGCTGCTACATGAATCTGGATGAGCTGGTGCAATTGGTCGAGACCCTGCCCGCCACTTTCGACCGCGATAGCCTGCCGGAACTGCGGTACAAGCCCTGGTAAGAGGGTATTGGAACCCCCCGATTTTTATATCGCCGGTCTTAATCGGGTTAGTCCTGCTCGCCTCAGGCTTGTGGGTCTGGGCGGTCACACCCCTCTTGACTTGATACTCCGCGCCATGGGCGCCGCGTTGGCGGGGTCCTCGGGCCAATGGTGCTTGGGGTAGCGGCCGCGCATTTCCTTACGCACCTGGGCATAGCTGCCGGCCCAGAATCCCGGGAGATCCCGGGTGAGTTGGATGGGCCGGCGCGCCGGGCTGAGAAGCTGCATCAGGAGGGGGACCCGGCCATGGGCGATGCTCGGGGTCTCGCGAGCCCCGAGCATCTCCTGCAGGGGAACGGCGAGGATGGGAATGTTGCCGGCCAGATAATCGATGGGGCGGCGGGCACCGGCGGGGGTAACGAGGCTGGCCGGGGCCTCCAGGTCCAGACGTTGGCGTTGCTCCCAGTCGAGTTGGGCGGCGAGGAGGGCGGCCAGGTCGAGGGCCTGGACCTCGTCGAGGCGGTTCTTGCCGGCCAACCAGGGGCCAAGCCAGGTTTCCAGACTCTGCTCTAGTTGGGCGGGCGTCAGGTCCGGCCAGCCGGCATCGGGTTCCAGGGCG
>JBATOB010000091.1:0-11322 GCA_049290655.1 Chromatiaceae bacterium
GGACCTGGCGGTGCTGCGCGACTCCCTGGCCCGCCTGCCCGCCCTCCAGGCCCTGCTGGCCCCGCGGGAGACGCCCCTCCTCCAGGACCTGGCCCGGGAGGCCAAGACCCATCCTGAGGTGGTGGACCTGCTGCGCCGAGCCCTGATCGAGAACCCGCCGGCCCTGATCCGCGACGGCGGTGTCCTGGCGGGTGGCTATGACTCCGAGCTCGATGGGCTGCGCGACCTCTCCACCAACGCCGACCGTTTCCTGCTGGAATTGGAGGCCCGGGAGCGCGAGCGCTCCGGCCTGTCCAATCTGCGGGTCACCTACAACCGGGTCCACGGCTACGCCATCGAGGTCAGCCGCAGTCAGGCGGATCAGGTGCCAGCGGACTATGTGCGCCGCCAGACTCTCAAGGGCGCCGAGCGCTATGTCACGCCCGAGCTCAAACGCTTCGAGGATCAGGTGCTATCCGCCCGGGAGCGCTCCCTGGCGCGGGAGAAGGCCCTCTACGAGGAACTGCTGGAACGGCTGAGGGCAGGGTTAAGCGTCCTGCAAACGACCGCCACCGCCATCGCCACCCTGGACGTGCTGGCGAACCTGGCGGAGCGGGCCCGCACCCTGGACTGGTGCCGGCCGGAGTTGACCGAAGAGCACGCCATCGATATCCGCGAGGGCCGTCACCCGGTGGTGGAAGCGGTCATCGACCGCCCCTTCGTCGCCAACGACATCCGCTTCGACCCGGAGCGGCGCATGCTGGTGGTCACGGGCCCCAACATGGGTGGGAAATCCACTTACATGCGCCAGACCGCCCTCATCGTCCTCATGGCCTTGGCGGGCAGCTTCGTCCCCGCCGCTACTGTCCGGCTGGGGCCGGTGGACCGCATCTTCTCGCGCATCGGGGCCTCGGATGACCTGGCGGGCGGACGATCCACCTTCATGGTGGAGATGGAAGAGACGGCCAACATCCTGCACAACGCCACCGAGCTTAGCCTGGTGCTGATGGACGAGATCGGCCGGGGCACCAGTACCTTCGACGGCCTGTCCCTGGCCTGGGCCTGCGGTGTCGAACTGGCGGCGCGGATTCGGGCCTTCACCCTCTTCGCCACCCATTATTTTGAGCTGACCACCCTGCCGGAAGAATACCCGGGTATCGCCAACGTCCATCTGGACGCCATGGAATATGGGGACAGCATCGTCTTCCTGCACGCCGTGCGCGAGGGCCCGGCCAACCAAAGTTACGGGCTCCAGGTCGCGAGCCTGGCCGGGGTGCCCAAGGCCGTCATCGACCGCGCCCGCCTGCGGCTGCGGGAACTGGAGGACGCCGCCCAGCGCCACAGCCAGCGGCAATCGACCCAGCTTTCGCTCTTCCCATTGGAGGAGGTCAACCCGGCGGTCGCGGCCCTGCGGGACCTGGACCCGGACAGCCTCTCGCCCCGCCAGGCCCTGGAGTTGATCTTCCATCTGAGGGAGTTGGCATCCGCCGCGACGCCAACCGCGAAAAGGACCCGGCGCGGCCTGCGTCGAGGCCCATGAAGGCCCTCAGCCCTTGAGGGCCTCCAGGGCCTCCCAGCGGACGTAGGCCGCCACGAGTTCCGTCTCCAGCGCCCCGAGCCGGTCGCGGGTGGCGGAGATGTCCGTTCCCGACCCCTGGTAGAAGGCGGCATCGGCCATCCGGGCATGAATCCCCGCTACCTCCGTCTCCAGGGCCTCGATGCGGGCCGGCAGGGCCTCCAACTCGCGCTGTTCCCTGAACCCCAGCTTGTCGCGTTTGGCCGGGACCTTGACGCCAGGGGCCAGGGGCAGCCCCGAAGCGGCCTTGGCTGGGGCCCCGGTGGGCGCCTTGGCGGGCTTCGCGACGCGGCCCTTCTCGGGTTCCGGCGCGGACCGCTGGCGGCGCCAGTCCTCGTAACCGCCGACATATTCCCGCACCCGGCCATCGCCCTCGAAGACCAGGGTGCTGGTGACCACGGCATCGAGCAGGGCGCGGTCGTGGCTGACCAGGAGCAAGGTGCCCTGGAAGTCCAGCAGCAACTCCTCCAGTAGTTCCAGGGTCTCGGTGTCGAGATCGTTGGTGGGCTCGTCCATGACCAGCAGGTTGGCGGGCTGGGTGAAAAGCCGCGCCAGCAGCAGGCGGTTGCGCTCGCCACCCGAGAGGGCGCGCACCGGTTGGCGGATGCGCTCGGGGGTGAAGAGAAAGTCCTTGAGATAGGAGAGGACATGGCGGCTACGCCCGTCGATGGTGACCTTGTCGCTACCGCCGGCGACATTGTCCAGCACGGACTTGTCCTCGTCGAGCTGGGCGCGAAGCTGGTCAAAATAGGCCACCTGGAGGTTGGTGCCACGACGAATGCTGCCGCTGTTGGGCTCAAGCTGACCCAGGAGCAGCTTCAGCAGGGTGGTCTTGCCCGCGCCATTGGGGCCCATGATGCCGACCTTGTCGCCGCGCAGGATGAGGGTATTGAGGTCCCTCACCACGGGGGCGCCGTCCCAGGCATAGGTGACGTCCTCGGCCTCCACCACCAGCTTGCCGGAGCGCTCGGCCTCGCCGAGGCGCAGCCGCGCCTTGCCCATCTGTTCGCGTCGCTCCCGGCGCTCTTCCCTCAGATCCTTGAGGGCGCGGACCCGGCCCTCGTTGCGGGTGCGCCGGGCCTTGATGCCCTGGCGGATCCAGACCTCCTCCTCCGAGAGCTTCTGGTCGAAGCGGGCATTGGCGACCTGCTCCGCGTGCAGCCTTTCCTCGCGACGCCGCAGATAGTTGTCATAGTTACCCGGCCAGTCCGTCAGCCGACCCCGGTCGAGTTCCAGGATGCGGGTCGCCAGCTTGCGCAGGAACAGGCGGTCGTGGGTGACGAAGAGGATGGCGCCGGGAAACTCGGGCAGGAAGCCTTCCAGCCAGTCGATGGCCTGGATGTCCAGGTGGTTGGTGGGCTCGTCGAGCAGCAGCAGGTCGGGCTCCCGCACCAGGGCCCGCGCCAGGAGAACGCGGCGCTGGAGGCCACCGGATAGGCTGGCGAAGTCAGCCTCCGGGTCCAGGTCCAGCCGCGACAGGGTACGTTCGGTCCGCTGCTCGATCTCCCAGCCGCCGGCCGCCTCCAGCCGCTGCTGGACCCGGGACAGACGTTCCAGGAGTTCCTCGGCCTGGGCCGCGCCGACCACGGCACCCTCCCCGCCCCCAGCCCCATCCAGGCGATGGCTCAGGTCGTGATATTCGCGGACCAGCTCACCCTGCTCGCCGAGCCCGCCGGCCACCAGGTCGAAGACGCTGCCCGCCATGCCCTCGGGCACCTCCTGGGTCAAGCGGGCGATGGTCGCGCCCTCGCGCACCCAGACCTCGCCCCCGTCGGGCTGGACCTCGCCCGCCAGGATGCGCAGCAGGGTGGATTTGCCGGTGCCGTTGCGGCCGATGAGACAGACCCGCTCACCCCGCTCGAGGTCGCAGCTCACCTCCTCCAGGAGGGGCGGATGGCCATAGGAGAGGGTGAGGGATCGCAGACTGACGAGTGGCATGGGCCTTCAATCGCTCCGCTTGAGGAGGGACGCCAGGTCACCAAAGGGTTTATGCGTGGCGATCTTGGTGGTGGCGGCCAAGGGGCCGCCGGCACGGCCAGCGGCGATGGCGGCCAGGTGTTCCTCGTAACGCTGGTGCTCGTTGTCGTGGCAATAGAGGCAGAGGAGTTCCCAGTTGCTGCCGTCCGCCGGGTTGTTGTCGTGATCCATATCCTTATGGTGAACGGTCAACTCCCGTAGATTTTCGTTGCCGAAGTGGCGTCCGCAACGGCCACAGACCCAGGGATAGAGTTTGAGGGCCTGATCGCGGTAGCCCAGGGCGCGCTCGTCGCGGGCCTGGCGGGCAGTGGCCACGACCTGGTCAAGCTTACCGAGGTCAATCCGTTTGCCCGTGAGGGCATGTCTGGGGTTACTGGGGTCGGTCATGGCATCCTCCGGGCGAAACTGAACGGCTAGCCCGGCAAGATTAGAACAAATGACCGCCTCGTGCCTAACCGAACGCGGCAACTCCTGTCCGGGGCTGCCGCCCGGCCCGGGCTAGGCGGGCGCTCCTCAGTCCTCCGGCACTCGCACCGCCAGGACATCACAGTGGGCGCCATTAAGGACACCGCGGGCGGTGGAGCCCAGCAGGACCGCCAATCCGTGGCGCCCGTGGCTGCCGACCAGAATGAGATCCGCGCCCAGTTCCTCGGCGACACGCAGGATGGTGTGGCCCGTGTTGCCGATCTCGACATGGCAATCCCCCTCGGCCACGCCCAGGCGCCCACCCAGGGTCGCCATCTGACGCGAGGCGACATCCAGCAATTCCTGCTCCAGGTCTAAGCTCTCCGGCAGCACCAGGTCGCCGGAATAGGCCATGGGCAGATACTCCACCACATGTAGCAGGCTCAAACGTGCCCCGAACAGGTCGCGCAACTCGACCGCGCGGGCGATCAGGTTCTCGGATTGGGCGGAGAAATCCACCGCCGTCACGATGAGTGAATACTTGGACATGGACATGATGAGCCCCTCGATTTTGCCCCTTTGCGGCCTTTATTATAGTCCCGGATTAAGGGGGTCGAGGTAAGACCCCAACCTGCCGTAACAGCCGTAACGAGAGCGCCACCCATGCCGACCATGACCGACCCGGAAAACTCACCCTTCGACCTCGACCAGCCGGAGGCCTATCAGCGCTGGCGCCAGGCCAAGCTGGAGGCCCACCCGACGCGGGTGGAAGACCTGATCGTCGAGGTCCAGGACCCGCGCCACCTCACTCCCACCGAGCACGCAGCCATTCTCGACCGCTGTCGCCGCGCCAACATGGCCATCTATGTCAGCGGGCTGGGCGACGATCCCGACAAGGACATCATCCGGGCCCTGGGCGAGCAGTTTGGCCTGCGCCACCTGGATCGCAACGCCGGGGCGGACGAGGATGCCATCACCTCCCTCAAGGTGCAGACCGACGACCGCCACGCTGGGTACATTCCCTACACGACCCGGCCCATCGCCTGGCACACGGATGGTTACTACAACCGGCCAGAGCGCCAGATCCATGGCCTGCTGCTGCACTGCGTCCATCCCGCCGCCAGCAGCGGGGATAACGACCTCCTCGACCACGAGATCGCCTACCTCACCCTACGCGACCTGAACCCCGACTATGTCCAGGCCCTCATGCACCCACGGGCCATGACCATCCCGGCCAATCTTGCCGAGGGGGGAGAGCAACGGCCGGAACAGCCCGGCCCCGTCTTCTCGGTGCGACCGGATGGGCGCCTGCACATGCGTTACACGGATCGTAAGCGCAACATCGCCTGGCGCGATGATCCCCTGACCCGCGAGGCCGTCACTGCCCTGAAGGAGATCCTCGACAGCGGCCTGGCCGCCCACTTCCACGCCCGGCTGGAACCCGGTTGGGGTCTCATCTGCAACAATGTGCTGCATACCCGCACCGGCTTCGAGGAAGGCCAGCCCCCCCGCCTCCTCTATCGTGCCCGCTATTATGATCGGCTGGGGGGGACCTGAGACGCGGCCGGCTGACCATCCGCAAGGGAGCCGGCCTGGGCCGGCACCTCAAGTTTCTGGATCCGGGTGTCAGGCGGGGCTGAGCATCCGGACCCTCTGGAGGAGGGTTACTGGCCCGCCGCCTCCTGGGTGGGCTTGCGATCGATCTTGGCGCGGGCCCCCATGTCCTTAATCAAGCTCTCGTAATAACCCGTCCCTAGAACCTGGGTCAGTTCCCGGTTGGCCTGGGTACGCGCGGCCTCGTCCAGGTTGGCCATGTTGCCATCCACGACCTCGGTAACGGCCACCACCAGGGCATCGCCATCGGCGGCTGGCCTCTGGCTATAGCTGGCGGCGCCCGCGGCCGGTCTGGGCAGGGTGAAGGCCAGGTCGATGATTTCCCGAGGAACGGACTCCGCATCACGCTGGACCAGCCCCGTCTCGGTGATGGGGTAGTCCCCCGCGACGGTGGTCAGGGCCTCGCCCGCCGTGAGCCTTTCGGTCATGACCTTGGCCTCCGCTTGGGCGGCCGCGCTGGCTTTTTGCTCACGGATGGCGGCCATGATCTCGTCGCGCACGGCATCGAGGGGTTTGGGTGCCGCCTCCTCGTGTTCGGTCACGCGCAGGACCAGGGCCTGGAGGGCCTCGGCCTCGGGCTCGATCAGGTCGCTGTTGACGCCCTCGTGCAGCACCTCGGGGCTGAAGGCCGCCGCGACCAGCTTGGGGTTGGCCAGCAGGTCGGCGCCGCCTTCGCGGCCGATCCAGTCGCTCGACTGGAGTTTGAGGCCCAGGGCCTCCGCCGCTGGCTCCAGGCTGTCCGGGTTTTCGTAGACCAGGTTGGCCAGACGTTCCGCCATGTCATAGAAGACCGCCTCGGCACCCCCGCGGGCGGCCTCGGTCACGAGTTGCTCCCGCACCTCCTCGAAGGCCTTGAGGGTCTCGGGCTGGATCTCGGTGACCTGGATCAGGTGATAGCCAAACTGGCTGCGCACCGGCTCGCTGGTCGTGCCGGTTTCCAGGCTAAAGGAAGCCTGTTCGAAGGCCGGGTCCATGACCCCCTCGCCGAACATCCCCAGATCGCCCCCCTGAGGAGCGGAGCCCGGGTCCTGGGAGAGTTCGCGCGCCAGAGTGGCGAAGTCGTCGCCAGCGGCCAGGCGTCCCTGGATGGCCTCTATCCGGGCCTTAGCCTCGGCCTCGGCGGCGGCATCGGCGCCCGCGGCCAGGGTCACCAGGATGTGACGGGCGCGGCGCTGTTCCGGTTCGCGGAAACGCTCGATCTCTTCGTCATATTGACGGCGCAGGGCCTCCTCATCCACGGGCTGACCCGCGTCAAGGGTGGCAGCATCCAGTACCAGATAGGATAGCTTGACCCGTTCGGGCGACAGGTATCTGTCCGCATGGGCTTGATACCAGGCCTGAAGCTCCTCTTCCAGGACGGGGGCGGTATCCAGGAAGCCGACCTTGGAGACGCGGAGATAGGCCAAGCGCCGCTGCTGGCGATCCAGGCGGATCGCCTCGGCCATCTCGAAATCGGTGGCCAGCTCGCTTGCGGCGACGGCGCGTTGAAGCTGGGTGCCGACGATGCGTTGACGCAGGCTCTCCTCATATTGAGGGCCGCTGGTGCCCTGCAGTTCCAGCATGCGGTCATAGGTCGCCTTATCGAAGCGACCGTCACGCTGGAAGGCGGGATTGGAGAGGATAGCGGCCTGGAGTTCCCGGTTCGAGGCGCGCAGCCCCATGTCGTGGGATGCCTGAAGCAGGAGTTGCTCTTGGATCATGCCATCCAAAACCTGGGCGCGCAGGGCCTGCTCCTCGAAGAGTTCGGGCCGGTAGGCGGCCCCCAGGCGCTCCCGCAACCGCATCCGGGTCTCCTCGACTCGCCGGTCAAAGGACCGGGCCGTAATCTCGACGCCATTGACGGTGGCGGTGACGGGTTCGGTGCCGCCGCCAATGTAGGACTGGATGCCCCAGAAGGCGAAGGGAATGCTGATGAGAATCACAGCCCCCCATGCAATCCAGCCCTGTGCGCGTTCTCGAATCTCTTGCAGCATGATGGGTCCGATGTTGCCTTGAGTGATAGGAAGGAGTTGTTGGGAAAGGGCACGCCCCGAGGCTGGCGGCGGTCGGCCGATGGGGCTGGCCATGGTAACCCCATCGGCGCGGGCCTTGATGCCCCAGATGGAAGCGGCACAAATGAAAACGGGGTACCCTCTGGAGGATACCCCGCGTTCGCTTATTGGCGGAGTGGACGGGGCTCGAACCCGCGACCACCGGCGTGACAGGCCGGTATTCTAACCAACTGAACTACCACTCCTAGAAATTATGGTGGGTGCTGCAGGGTTCGAACCTGCGACCCTCGCCTTGTAAGGGCGATGCTCTCCCAACTGAGCTAAGCACCCCGATATCGGGGCGCTCCCGACTGACCGCAATTATTGTACTGCGTCCTTCAGCCCTTTGCCAGCCTTGAATGCCGGCGTCCGCGAGGCCGCTATGGCAATGGTCTGGCCCGTCTTGGGGTTACGGCCCGAGCGGGCGGCGCGCTCCTTAACGGAGAAGGTGCCAAAACCCAGAACCGAGACATTCTCGTTATTTTTAAGACTCACCGCAATAGCATCCGTGAGTCCATCGAAAGCACGCCCCGCCGCGGCCTTGGAAATGTCACCCGCCTCCGCCATGGCCTCGATTAAGTCCGACTTATTCATTTTCCCCCCTTTTATATAGTATTGGGACCTACGAAACGCCTTGCGTCCGTGGCCCGACGTCGATTGCGGACTCTGTCTCTTCGCTTCCGGAAAATCCCGAGGCCGCACGCCCAAGCCATCCCCCCGACCACGGCTCGTATGACAAAGACATTATAGGATTCCGCCCAGACGGGCAATCACTTTTACCCCCTGAATCGCGCCAGGCGGGGGATGGGTGCCTGTCAGTGCCGGATGAGTGCCCCTGTCCGCTCCCCGGCCAAGTCCCCGGGTTCGGCAACGGGTACCTCCGCCTCGGGCAGGACCTCCAAGGGTTCGGGCCGGGCGCTTAAGGCGATATCCAGCACCTCGTCAATCCAGCGCACCGGGCGGATATCGAGATGCTGCTTGATATTCTTGGGAATCTCGATCAAATCACGCTCATTATCGCGCGGAATTATGACAATCTCGATACCACCGCGATGGGCTGCCAGGAGCTTTTCCTTGAGGCCTCCGATGGGTAATACCTCGCCGCGCAAGGTGATCTCACCGGTCATGGCGACGGAGGATCGCACCGGCACCCGCGTCAGGGCCGAGACTAGGGCGGTACACATGGCTACCCCGGCGCTTGGCCCATCCTTGGGCGTAGCGCCTTCGGGGACATGGATATGAACATCCGTCTTCTGGTGAAAGTCCGGGTTGATGCCAAGGGACTCGGCCCGGCTGCGGACCACGGTCATGGCGGCCTGGATGGACTCCTGCATGACATCGCCCAACTGGCCCGTGTAGGTAAACTTGCCCTTGCCCGGCACTAGGGCGGACTCGATGCGCAGCAACTCGCCACCCACCTCGGTCCAGGCCAGACCCGTCACCTGGCCGACCTGATCCCGCTCGTCGGCGCGGCCATAGCGGAAACGGGGGACCCCCAGGTATTTCTCCAGGGACTTGGGCACGACCACCAGCTTGCCCGACTTAGGCTTGAGCAGGATCTCCTTAACCACCTTGCGGCAGATCTTGGAGATCTCACGTTCCAGGTTGCGTACCCCCGCCTCGCGGGTGTAGTAGCGGACAATGTCACGCAGGGCGCTATCGCGGATCGTCACCTCGTCATCCTTGAGGCCGTTGTTCTTCAACTGCTTGGGAATCAAGTAGCGCTCGGCGATATTGACCTTCTCATCCTCGGTATAGCCGGAGAGACGGATGACCTCCATGCGGTCGAGCAGGGCCGGCGGAATGTTCAGGGTGTTGGCCGTGGCCACGAACATGACCTCGGAGAGGTCGAAATCGCATTCGAGATAGTGATCGACGAAAGTATGGTTCTGCTCCGGGTCCAGAACCTCCAGCAGGGCCGAGGCCGGGTCCCCGCGGAAATCCATGCTCATCTTGTCGATCTCGTCGAGCAGGAAAAAGGCGTTGCGGGAACCGACCTTGGACAAGTTGTGGATGATCTTGCCCGGCAGTGCGCCGATGTAGGTGCGTCGATGACCGCGAATCTCCGCCTCGTCGCGAACTCCGCCGAGGGACATGCGCACGAACTTGCGATTGGTGGCACGCGCGATGGACTGCCCCAGCGAGGTCTTGCCGACGCCCGGGGGCCCCACCAGGCAGAGGATGGGCCCCTTGAGCTTGCGCACCCGCTGCTGTACCGCCAGGTATTCAAGGATACGTTCCTTAACCTTCTCCAGGCCGTAGTGATCCTTTTCCAGTACCTCCGAGGCCAGGGTCAGGTCATTGCGAATGCGGGTGCGTTTCTTCCAGGGGACGTTGACGAGGGTGTCGATGTAGTTACGCACCACCGTCGCCTCGGAGGACATGGGTGCCATGAGCTTGAATTTGCGCAATTCGCCCAAGGCCTTGTCCTTGGCCTCCTTGGGCATTCCGGCCTCCTCGATGCGTTTGGCCAGTTCATCGATCTCACTCGGGGGTGCCTCATCCAAGTCGCCCAGTTCCTTCTGGATGGCCTTCATCTGCTCGTTGAGGTAGTACTCGCGCTGGTTCTTCTCCATCTGCTTTTTGACGCGGCCACGGATACGCTTCTCCGTCTGGAGAATGTCGTTTTCCCCCTCCATCAGCCCCATCAAATGCTCGATACGTTCCTGGGTATCGAGAATCTCCAGCACATGCTGCTTCTCATCCAGCCCCAGGGACATATGCGCGGCCAGGGTGTCGGCCAGGCGCGCGGCGTCATCGATGCCAGCCAACGAGGTCAAGACCTCGGGCGGCACCTTCTTGTTGAGCTTGACGTACTGGTCGAAGAGGCTCACGGCCGATCGCATCAGCACCTCCATCTCGCGCTCGTCCATGGCGACCGTCTCGGTCAGGGGGGTCACGGCGGCGACAAAGAGATGTTCGGTGTGAACAAACCGGTCGATGCGCGCCCGGCGAGTGCCCTCGACCAGAACCTTCACGGTGCCATCGGGCAACTTGAGGAGTTGCAGGATGTTGGCGAGGGTGCCAACCTCATGAAGATCCTCGGCATCCGGCTCGTCGGTGTCCGCGCTCTTCTGGGCAATGAGCAGGATCTGCTTGTCGCTGGACATGGCGCTGTCGAGCGCCCGAATTGACTTGTCCCGGCCAACGAAGAGGGGAATCACCATGTGGGGGTAGACGACGACGTCCCGTAGGGGAAGGACCGGCACTTCCTGGGGAGCATCCGGGTTCGTAATCTTCGAGGTGTCTTTCAGGGCCATGGGCGAGAAGGCGCTCCTAATGAAGTAAGGGGATCAGCCCACCTGGGTGCCGGATAACGTGACTCTAGGTCCGAACCGGCGTGGCGGATTGCAGGGCGGTGATAAGATCATCGATAGTGGAGGATATCAGGGCAGGCCAGGACGCCTTCAACACCACAGGCCCAATCTCAACGCCGGCCGGGTCCAACCCAGCCGGTCAGGGCATCACTCCGAGGCAGCCAGTGGCAATTCGCCGCCATCGTAGATGACGAAGGGGCGGTTTTCGCCCCGGATCACCGACTCATCCACCACGACCTTGCTCACGTGCTCCATGGAAGGCAGATCGTACATGATGTCGAGCAGGATCTGTTCCATGACAGTGCGCAGCCCGCGGGCGCCGGTCTTCCGCTCCATGGCCTTGCGGGAGACGGCGCGCAGGGCGTCCGGACGCAGATCCAGCTCGCAACCTTCCATTTAAAAGAGGCGGGAATACTGCTTGACC
>JBATOB010000092.1:0-2281 GCA_049290655.1 Chromatiaceae bacterium
GTGCGTGTCCCAGCCCGGTCGGTTTCATCGTCTCACCTCGTCCAGGAGCCTTGGGGGCTTCCCGAGTTCTCCAGCGTCTCTCCTCCTGCATGCCACGGCCTGAGGACGCCGGCGGACCGCCACGCCCCAGCCACCACGGGTGCTGCGTATGGCCTGCCAGGACGTTAAGACTATCGGCATCCGCCATAAGCTTATTTCGAAGCGGTACCCGCACGTCAGGGAGCGCAAACCCTCTACGGCCTACAGGATGCTCTGTGTACGCTTGCC
Source organism: Chromatiaceae bacterium (assembly GCA_049290655.1). GTDB lineage: Bacteria > Pseudomonadota > Gammaproteobacteria > Chromatiales > Chromatiaceae > M0108. Next base: position 268 of record JBATOB010000092.1, read on the forward strand.
CCGTCTTGTTCGCGGGTTACCCCACTCCGCCACGGGACCAACACTCGATACGGGCGGGCGGCTAACCCTTATCCGACCGGAACTTTCACCCGGCAAGAGACGCCGAGCTTCGCGCGGCGCGATAACGTCTGAAATCACCGGCGCTGCGCGGCCTTATCGCGCAGCGTCCGGTGGATTGATGGGTTGGTCCTCTCATTCATAGTGCGTCCACATACGCAGAATGCGAACCGTCTTTTCCTTGGGGAAGACTTCGTACACAATGCGATGCTGAATATTGATGCGGCGAGAATATGCGCCGGCAAGATCACCGACCAACTTCTCGAAGGGTGGCGGATGCTGAAATGGGTCGTCAGCAAGAACCGCGAGCAGTTCTTGCCCCTTTGGTTTAAGACCACTTACAGTAAGCTTCTTTGCATCCTTCATTGCTTGCCTGGCATACACAACCGCCCAACTCACCACTTAAGCTCCTTCGAGCTTTTTGCGAGGGACTCAGCCATACCAGCCTTGATGGACTCGCGCATGCCAGGCACGGCCAGAAGGTACAAGGTTTCTTGAATTGCGCTCCAATCTTCCGCAGACAGCAGCACGGCACTGCTACGTTTTCCGGAAATGATGATTGGCTCATGAGACTCTACTGTTTGATCAATGAGCCGGTAGAGATTTGCGCGAGCTTCGCTGGCGGTAAGTGTGGTCATATCTTGCTCCTTCAAAGAAGCCTAGATGGTACGCCATTGCGTACGCCTGTCAAGTGACTACGCGAGCGCTACAAGAGGCCCAACGCCAAGGGTAACCTGCCGCCACCACTGAACTCGCTGCGATTAGCGCAAGGCTGCTCCCGGCGGTCAGGTTGACCCAATTGTTATGTGATTTTGCCTATAATATAGGATCATACTGCTCGATTATTTCGACATTAGAGATTAGACTGGTGTCGACAGTATATTCTTCTTCTCCTAAATATCGGCTATGTGCGCTTGGGCCAGCAATTATCCACTCTGCCTTGCAGACGCATTTTATTAGCAAACCTCCTGACTTCACGGAGTTTAATCCGCTTCCAAACATTCGCGCAGTAGTTTTAGAAGTTGTTCAGCAAAGGCCGACCATATTTTTTACCCACCTCTGAACATTTTCACCTCTGTATAATACTAGATCCATACCGGAATATTTTGGCAACATATGCCTTAATAATTTTATTAGCCGAGAGTCATCATCGATTTGTGCTCGTATATGATGCCCGCTAACAGTCCACCGTGTATGAAATTGTTCAATTAAATCAAAGGGGAAATATTTTTCTTCTAGGAACCGATCAACTTCAGCATTCCATCGATTCTCTCTCGTAATTGAATCGAAATCGTTAATCATTTGGAGATATGACACCCCTACAGCCCTGAGCAGATGTTGCCATTTGAATTTGTGCTATACATATTTATTGGTTTTGCCACGCCTCACCATGTGGGCTGTGGCCTCGGGAAGCCAACCATTTCTTTGTGCCGTAGCCCATGCGCTCTGGCTCGCACCAAACCACTGCATTACATCTGTGAAGCGGTGCGCATCCTCCAGTACGCGCTCTTTAGTCCAGTAACCTTTAGTCTTCTGTAATTGCACCATGTGGCTTGTCGCCTCTTCCTTCCATCCCTTGATACAAGCTACTCGGTATGCGGCATTGCCGCATACCGCCCAATCTCTGATACAATTGTATTTCAAGGCGTCAACTAGGATAGCTTCTTTCGCCCAAATGCCAAGCGATGCCAATATCTTTTTTTCATCCTTTGTAAGCGCGCGCTTAGTCAATTTAAGTACCTCACCACGCAGGGCTGCGATTTCAGTCAGTTTGCTAATTATTGCCGACTCAATCTCTTCTACCTTGGAGCTGTCTAACTCCAAATAATGAAGTCCGACCCTTTCTGCGTAAGATCTCTTTATTGCATCACGTCTCTGCTGACCTGCCAAGTTCTTGCGATACATACTGGTTTGCGAAGTCTCGAAATGCTGGCGACCGTGAAACTCAATCACAAGC
>JBATOB010000093.1:0-2363 GCA_049290655.1 Chromatiaceae bacterium
CGATTACGGTGAACCGACCGTAACCAGCCTCCGAACCCCGCGTTGCGCGGAGAAGGGCCGTTCTTGGGAACGGCCCTTCTTTCATTCCCGAAGCCGCCGCTCTGCACAATCACCGGAATTCGCGAACCATCGGACAGGCGGGGTTCATGGAGTCCAAGATTTCTGGCCTGCCGAGTAGTCAAGGCACATCCAAGGCTCGGGCGAAAGTGGCTGACATCATTTGCGGCCCTGAAAATACCGATCCGTTTCCTGCTTGATGACCTTGGACAGGAGCAGGAGGGCGATGAGGTTGGGGATGGCCATGAGGCCGTTGGCCAGATCGGAGAAGTTCCAGACGAATTCCAGTTGCATCAGGGTGCCGACGATGACGGCCGAGGTGAAGACCAGTCGGTAACTGTGAATGGCGTGGCGCACGGCGCGCGCGCCACCCAGGGAGTTGGCCAGGTATTCGATGGCCTTTTCGCCGTAATAGCTCCAGCCCAGGATGGTCGAATAGGCGAAAAGAGCGGTAGCGATGGCCACCAGGATCTCGCCGGTGCCTCCCAGGGTCTCGGCGAAGCTCAGGCTGGTGAGGCTTGCCGCGCCCACCCCTTGGGTCCAGGGGCTGGCGGTGAGGATGACCAGGGCCGTCATGCTGCACACCACCAGGGTGTCGATGAAGGTCTGGGTCATGCTGACCAGGGCCTGCTTGACGGGGTCACTGGTGCGGGCGGCGGCGGCGGCGATGGGGGCCGAGCCGAGGCCGGATTCGTTGGAGAAGACACCGCGGGCCACGCCATAGCGGATGGCCGCCGCCACCGCCGCCCCGGCAAAGCCACCGCCGGCGGCGATGGGATTGAAGGCGTGATAGAAGATGAGGGACAGGGCCGCCGGAATCTCGCTGGCGTTGAGGGCCAGCACCACCAAGGACGCCACGACATAGCCCAGGATCATGAAGGGCACCAGGAAGGAGGTGAAGCGGGCGATGGAATGGATGCCACCCAGGATGACCACGCCGGTCAGCAGGGTCAGGATCGCGCCCGTCATCCAGGGCTCGATATGGAAGCTGGTCTGGAAGATCCCGGCGACGGCGTTGGCCTGGGTCATGTTGCCGATGCCGAAGGTGGCGATGGCGGTGAAGAGGGCGAAGAGCCAGGCCAGCACCCGCTGATTGGCGCCCTTGGCCAGGTAATACATGGGGCCGCCGCGCATGCCGAAGTCGCCGCGTTCCCGGTATTTCAGCGCCAGCAAGGCCTCGGCGTACTTGGTGGCCATGCCGACCAGACCGGTCATCCACATCCAGAAGACCGCTCCAGGGCCACCCAGGGTGATGGCGGTCGCCACGCCAACGATGTTGCCAATGCCCACCGTGGCCGCCAGGGCGGTCATCAGGGCGCCGAAGTGGCTGATATCGCCCTCGTGCCCATGATCTTTGTGGAGGATCAGCCGGAAGGCATGTCCCAGGGCACGGAACTGCAACCCCCTCAGTAAGAGGGTTAAATAGGCACCCGTGCCGACCAGGAGGATCAGCATGGGCGGCCCCCAGACCCAGCCCGAGAGAGTGGAAACCAACGATTCTATACTTTGCATATTCAGCCCCTGTTAGCCACGATTGGCGAAGGAAATAGGTGCGGCGCCCGAGCCAGGGCTTAACGCGGATAGCGGTCGTCGAGGTTGGCCGGGCAGAGCACGTCGCGCATGATACCAATCAGATCCAGCAAGGGGTGGCTGCGAATGCGATAGTAGATGCGATTGGCCTCCTTGCGGTAACCCCCGTTCCCCGCCTAACGATCATGAGGGAGGGGCTCCATCACCCCGCAGATGAAAGATACTTTCCCAGGAGACGGCGAAGAGAGATCAAGCAAATTTTTGATGGTCCAATCCCGATCCTAATGTGACCAGCCATCCCTTCATCGTACCCCGGCCTGCCTCGTTCGAGAGCGCATGTTAAACCGACCCTGACACCCGGCGTCGGAGGTGATTCAGCGAGAGGCCTTGGCCGTCTCCCATTCTGGTAACTACCTTCAGGGGGATTGTCATGAACCTTGCCCCGCTGTTTCGTTGTGTCGCTTGCCTTGGACGTTCACCAGGCCAAGCTCACCTTCTGCGTTCTGCGGGAGGGGGCAGCGGGTGAGCCGTTGGTTGACAGCCCGGCGCTTACCTCCACCTCACCGTGACCGACATGGTAGGCAGGGTCCTGTTCAAATCGGGTCGACTGAACCCGGACGGCAGCATCGTCCGTGTGGACGCGGACACAGGTGTCGGTTACCCCCTGTGTCAGGATAGAAGTCGCCTCCCCTGGGAGGATTTGGTGTGAGGATGGGGCATCACCGACCCGGGGTCTCGCCCCCGCTGAGGGGCTCACGTCTAAGGAGTCCGTAGGG
>JBATOB010000094.1:0-5190 GCA_049290655.1 Chromatiaceae bacterium
CTCTTCAAATCGCATCTGCCGGATCTCCTGTAGCCGTGCTGTTCGGTTCATCTCGTACCGCCTCGGATACGAAATAAACCGGACACATCACGTGCTACAACCCCGGACAGACGATCTGCTCTCTACAAAACCACGATGCCAAATTGCCAGCCAGGGGCGGCTGTGATAGCGTCTTTGGCGTAAACTTGCGCCCCTTCCATCCCTTGCACTGGTGCCGACATGATCACCTTCGCCGAAGAATTCCTGCTGCTAGCCCATGACGAGAAGACTGGCGACTTCGCCGATGTCGGCTTCAGCGTCATGAGCGCCGCCCTCGCCGGGGCCGCCCTGATGGACCTCGCCCTTCTCAATCGCATCGACATGGACACCCGCCGGCTGATCCTCATTAATCGAGACGAGACCGGCGAACCCGTGCTGGACTTTTGCCTGGCCCGCATCGTCGTCAGTGCCGACCTCGGCACGGCCGAGGACTGGGTTGATGAGCTATCCCGGCACGGCGAGGTCCTGCGCGACATGGCCCTGGATCGGCTGGTGGCGCGCGGCATCCTCCAGCGCGAGAACAAGCGCCTCCTCTGGGTTTTCAATACCCGCGTCTATCCCATGATGGACAATCGCGAGACGGTCGAAGTCAAGCGGCGCCTCTCCAACATCCTCTTTAGCGAGGAGATTCCGGACCCCCGCGACACCTTTCTCATCGCCCTGGCCGATGGCAGCGACCTGCTGAGCCGGGTCTTCAACCCAGACGAGGTGGATCGCCGCCGGGAGCGCATCAAGGGCATAGTACGGCTCGACATGCTCGGCCAGGTGGTGTGCGATTACGTGCGCGATACCCTCAACGCCCCCCTGATTCCACCCCCGGGGCTCTGACCCGCTCGGCCAGATCCTGCTCCGCCCTAGTCTGATTATCGCTGTTTACCACCATGCTGACCTTCGCCGAGGAATTCCTGCTGCTGGCCCATGACGAGGAGAGTGGTGACTTCGCCGAAATTGGTTTCCAGGTCATGAGCTCCGTGCTCGCCGGGGCCGCCCTCATGGATCTCGCCCTGCAGGGGCGAATCGACTCCGACCAGCACCACCTCATCCTCGTTGATCCCAAGCCGGTTGACGAACCGATTCTCGACTTCTGCCTGGCCCGGATCGCCGCGACCCGGGAGCCCAAGTCCATCCAGGACTGGATCACCGCCCTGGCGATCCATGGCGCCCGGTTGCGGAGCCTGACCATCGACCGCCTCCTGGCCAGAGGCATTCTGGAGCGCGCCAACAAGCGCTTTCTCTGGGTCTTTCACACCCGTGTCTATCCCCTCATCGACGAACGCGAAACGGTCGAGGTCAAGCGCCGCATCGCCGACATCCTCTTCACCGACGACATCCCCGATCCCCGGGATACCTTCCTCCTGGCCCTGGCGGAGCGCAGCGGCCTGCTGACCGAGGTCTTTAGTCAGGCGGTAGCGGAGGACCGCCGGGAGCGCATCCAGCAGCTTCTCCACCTTGACCTCCTTGGCCAGGCCGTCAACAAGGCTATCCGCCATATCCAGCTCGCCATGCTGTCCGGGGACCATGGCGAGGTTTGAGGCGGCGCCGGTCCGAGCGGTATCAAGCCCCCCGCAACCGGGGATCGAAGGCATCCCGCACCACGTCGGCCAGCAGGTTGGCGAAGAGCACCAAAATAAACATGAAGAGGAAGGCGCTGGCCAGGGACCACCAGACGATGGGCTCCCGCGCCAGTTCCAGGCGGGCCCCATTGATCATGTTCCCCCAGGAATTCATGGTCGGGTCCACGCCGATATTGATGTAGGACAGCACCGCCTCCGCCAGGACCAGCCCGCTGAAATCCAGGGCCAGGGCGATGATCACCAGATGCAGGACATTGGGCAGGATATGGCGGGCGATGATGCTTAGGCTCCCCACCCCCAGGGCCTGGGCGGCCTGGACATAATCCACCTCCCGCAGCTTGAGGGCCTCGCCACGCAATAGGCGGCAGAGCCCGGTCCAGCTCGTCACTCCCAGGATGAGACAGAGAAAAAAGAGGCGCAGGTCCGCCCGTTGCGCCAGGCTGGTGAATTCCGCCTCATGATTGCTCATGTGGACCTGGAGCATGAGCACGGCGGCGGCGATGAGCAGGACGCCGGGGATGGAATTCAGGGTGGTATAGAGGTACTGAATGACATCGTCGGTCAGGCCGCGGTAATAGCCGGCCATGATACCGAGCAGAATGGCCGCCGGTAGCATCACCAGGGTGGTGAGGGTGCCAATGACCAGGCCGGTGCGGATGCTCTTGAGGGCCTGATAGAGGACATCCTCGCCCACTTTGTCGGTGCCGAGGACGTGGTACTTGACCGCCAACTCGGCGGTGACGGCCCCCAGGACCAGGATCACCCCCAGGGTCAGGAGCCCGGTACGCCAAGGCCATTGGGTGCGGCCAGTGGCCAGGTCGCGGAGCGCAAGGCCCCAGCCCCCGACCAGGCCCCGCGGCGGTTTCCGCTCCCTCCCCCGTCGCCAGGCCAGCAGGGCCGCGGCTACCGTTGACACCAGGGCCCAGAGGGCCAGACCCTTCGTCAGGCCGGACAAGCTATTCATCAGTATGTCCCGGCCCCGGTCTCCCTCCGGCGCCGCCAGGTGGGCCCCACCATGGACCAGGCGCGGATAGTCGCGCCGGCTGGTGCCGTCGGGCTGGGCGAGGGTCTCCATGGCATGCAGATGGGTGGCGAAGGGCGCGGAATAGGTCTTCTCCTGCCGCTCCCGCAGGGGCGCCAGCCAGAGATCGAGGAGGCTCAGCACCTCCGACGAGGCTCCCCCCGCACCGACCCCCGCCTTGGCCTCCAGGCGTGGATGAAAGTGGACCGTGTCCAGCAAGCCAATGGCCGCGTAACTACCCAGCACCACCAGGGACACCATCCCCACCCGGCTGGCGATCACCCGCCGCCAGGGGGCACGCAAGTGCTCGTGGCGGGCCGCATAGAGGCCGTAGGCCAGCATCAGCCCCAGCAGCAGCAAGACAAAGGTGTCGGTCAAAAGCAGGACGAGCATAGCTGACCCTGATAATCCATGGGTGGTTGAAAAGGAGCATCCCCCTCGTCCGGCATCAAGCTTGGCCACCTACGGCAGGATGGCGAAGACCCGGGCGGGAAAGCCGGAGCCCTGCTCGGGCTTGGGGAAGGTGGCTACCACCAGGGCCCCTTGCTCGGGGACCTGGTCCAGGTTCGCGAGCAACTCGATTTGATAGCGGTCTTGCCCTAATACATAGGCCTCCAGTGAATAGTCACCCTGGGCTGTCGCCATGCCCGGATCCGTATCCGTGGTCTCGTGACCGGAGGCCGTGATCCGGCGTTCCTCATAGAGGTACTTCAGGACCTCCAGACTCCAGCCGGGATGGTGCGGGATGCCCTGGGCATCCCTGTTTTGCATGGCCGCCATATCCGGCCAGCGCGTACTCCAGTCCGTGCGCAGGGCCACGAAGGCCCCCTCGGGAACCAGACCATGCCGCGCCTCCCAGGTCTTCAGATCCGCCAGGGTGACCTGATAGTCCGGGTTTTGCGCCACCTGCACATGCACATCGATCACCACCAAGGACAGCAGCATCTCCTTGACGCTGATCTGATCCACCGTCCGTAACCCCCGCACAAAATGCGCCGGTGGATCGACATGGGTCCCCCATTGGCCCACATGGGAAAAAAGCTGGGTGTAAAAACCAGAGCCCAGGCGGCCCTCACCGGGTTCGTATCCAAAGAGAGTCTCGCGCCTCTCATCCGGGAAGCCCTGCCAATGCGGAATACCCGGGGCGAAGGCATGGGTCAGATCAACGAACTTCCGGGTCCTGATGACTTGCCAGGCATCATCCAGGGTCAGCTCACTGGCGGCCGGGACCGGGGGCATTGCCGCAAGACAAACCCCCAGGATGGCCCAGATACAATTCTTGATAGCGCCATGCCCTTTCATATGCCCCCTATCCAGACTCTTCACGTCAGCCGCACCCGCGGGTCCACCATCGTATAAGAGATGTCGGTCAGCATCAGCCCTAGGATGTAAAGCACGGACCCCAGAAAGACCATGGCCCGGACAATAGCGAAATCCTGATTGTTGATGGCATCCAGGGTGTAGCTGCCCAGCCCGGGGATGCCGAAGAAGGCCTCGGTGAGCAGGCTGCCCATGAAGAGCAAGGGCAGCACCACCACTACGCCGGTGAGGATGGGAATCAGGGCGTTGCCGAGGATATGGCGAAAGAGTACCAGCCGCTCCCCCAGGCCCTTGGCGCGGGCGGTGCGCACATAGTCCTTTTGGGCCTCCTCCAGAAAGAGGGTGCGATAAAGCCGGGCGCCGGAGCCGATGCCGCCCATGACCCCGATGATCACCGGCAACACCAGAAACTTCCAGGCCTCCAGCCCCAGATCGTAACCGGAGATGGGCGCCAGGCGCAGCAGCTTGCCCAGCAGGTACTGGCCGCCGATGATGTAGAAGAGGCTGGAGATGGAGAGCATGGCCACCAGCACCACCACCCCGGTCAGGTCCAGGGTGCCGCCCCGGAACAGGACCAGGAAGAGGGCCAGACTGATGTTGACCAGCAGGCCCACCAACAGCACCGGGACCGCTACCGCCAGGCTCGGCCACATGCGCTGGCCGATGTCATGACTGATGTCCCGCCCCGCGTCCGAGGCGCCAAAGTCGAAGACGAAGAGCCGCAGGGACTTGTCGAAGAAGATCGTCTCCGTAAGCCGCCCCAGGCCCTCGGCCTGGCCGTTGAACAGCAGGGGCCGGTCGTAACCCCGCTCCGCCTTCCAGGCTATGACCGCCTCGGGTGTCACCCGCTTGGCCCCCAACTGCATCCGCGCCATATCATCCGGTGAATTCACCACGAAAAAGAGGACGAAGGTGATGAGGTTCACCCCGATCAGAATCGGCAGGGCGTAGAGGAGGCGGCGGAGGATGTAGGCCGTCACGTTATCACCTTCATAAGGCCCGCTCCCGTTCCCGCCGTCGGTAGCCGAGGATCGCCGGCACGGCCCCCAACCCCAGCAGGCCCAGCCCCAGCCAGAGGGGCCAGAGCACGGGCCGGTTCCACGCCGCCCGCAGCCGCTGGCGCAGCTCGGGGTTCAGACGGCGATACTTGAGGGTGTTGTTGGCCATGAGATTCGGCTTGAGGTTGGTCAGCCAGGCGTGGTGCAGGCTGAAGCCCTTGGGGAAATAGCCCCAGAC
>JBATOB010000095.1:0-2331 GCA_049290655.1 Chromatiaceae bacterium
GAGGCCCTGGCCCGCCACCGGGTGCAGGGTGTGGGCGGCATTGCCGATGAGGACCAGGCGCTGGCGCACCGGATTACGGGTCAGCAGCAACTTGAGAGGGTAGGCCAACCGCCGCCCGGGGCGGGCGAGGCCGCCGAGCCGGTAGCCAAAGCGGGCCTGGAGGCGGTCGAGAAAGGCCCGGTCATCCAGCCCGAGAATTGCCGCCGTCTCGGTCTCCCGGGCCGTCCAGACCACGGAATAGCGCCCTTCGGTCATGGGCAGCAGGGCCAGGGGGCCCGTGTCCGTGAAGCGCTCGAAGGCGACGCCGGGCTGGGGCCGGTCCGGGGTGACGGTGGTGATGATGGCATCGTGGCCATAGCCGCGCTCCAGGGCGTCAAACCCCAGGCGCTGGCGGATGGCGGAATCGCCGCCGTCCGCCGCCACCAGCAGGGCGGCGCTCAGGAGCTGGGATTCACCGCCGCTCGCCACCTCCACTTCGACGCGGTCCTCCTGGAGATGAAAGCCCAGCAAGCGGGCCGGGCAAAAGATATCGACGCGGTCCAGTTGGGCCTGGATAGCCTGGGCGATGAGTCGGGCCGGGGCCACGTAACCCAGGGCCGGGACCCCCTCCTCGGCCGCATCCAGGTGGACAAAGCCGAAGTGGCCCCGATCCGAGACGTGGACGCGACAAATGGGCTCGGCGCCCGGGGCCAGGTCATCCCACAGGCCCATGGCCTCCAGGATGCGTCGGCTGCCCCAGGACAGGGCCAGGACCCGCTCGTCATAGCTGGGCTGGCTCCGGGTGGCGGTTCCCAGCGCCTCCACCAGGGCCACTCGCAGACCTGCGCGCCCCAAGGCGTGGGCCAGACTGCCCCCCACGAGCCCACCGCCCACGATGATCAGATCGTATCTTGTCGCTGACATCTCGCTTACCGATCGCTTTCCTTACCCATGCCTGAGTCGAGCCGAGCCTAATCGCCCATCCAGGCCTCGATCTCCGCCACCGCTTTGGGGGCATCGCGGGACAGGACCTCGTGACCCTCCGCTGTCACCACCAGGTCGTCCTCGATGCGGATGCCGATGCCCCGGAAGCGCTTGGGCGCCTCTTGGCGGGTCGGGGCGACATAGAGTCCGGGCTCCACCGTCAGGGCCATGCCGGGCTCAAAGCGCCGCCAGTCACCGTCGCGCTTGTAGTCGCCGACGTCATGCACGTCCATGCCCAGCCAGTGGCCGGTCCGATGCATGAAATAGGGCTTGTAGGCCTCGGTGCGGATGAGCTTGGGCACCGCCTTGCGCCCCCCCGCCAGTAGGCCCAGATCCACCAGGCCCCGCGTCAGGGTCTTGACGGCGGCCTCGTGGGGCTCGATCCAGCGATTGCCGGGCATCACCTTGGCGACAGCCGCCGCCTGGGCGGCCAGGACCAACTCGTAAAGCTCCCTTTGCGGCGGGCTGAAGCGACCATTGACCGGATAGGTGCGGGTAATGTCCGAGGCATAGCCGTCCAGCTCACCGCCGGCATCGATCAGTACCAGGTCCCCGTCCCTCAGGCGTTCGGCGTTATCGCCATAGTGGAGGACGCAGGCGTTGGCGCCGCCGCCGACGATGGGCGGATAGGCCTGGAAGCGAGCACCGCCCTCGGCGCAGGCGCGGGTGAATTCGGCCTCCAACTCGAATTCCCAGCGCCCCGGCTGGCAAAAGCGCATCACCCGACGATGGGCCGCGGCGGAGACCCGCGCGGCGCGGCGCATAAGCTTAATCTCGGTCTTGTCCTTGATGAGGCGTTGCTCGTGGAGCAGGGCCTCCAGACTGACCAGGGCCCGCGGGGCACTCACCCCGGCGCGCGCCTGGGCCCGCAGCTTCTGTATCCAGCCCATGACCTTGAGATCCAGGTCGGCCTCCCGGGCCAGGGGATAGTGGAGCTGATCGCGGTCCGCGATCAGCCTGGGCAGTTCCTCGTCCAGGGCGGCAATAGGATGGGCCTGATCGGCTCCGTAATACTCGATGGCACCCTCGACCCCGGCCCGGGCACCCTCCCAGACCTCCTTCTCCGGATCGCGGGGCCGGCAGAAGAGCACCACCTCGCCCTCCTGGCGGCCGGGGATCAGGACCAGGAGGGCCTCGGGCTCGGGAAAGCCGGTCAAATAGGTAAAATCGCTGGCCTGGCGATAGGGGTAATGGGTGTGACCGTTACGCACCCGCTCCGGGGACGTGGTCAGGATGGCCACCCCTTCCCGGCCGATGGCGGCAAGCAGGCGACGACGACGGCGCTGATATTCCGCCGGGGGGATGAGGGGCGCCATGGCCGATGACTCAGCCATCGCCTGGGCGGCAGACTTCTCGCTAGCCATGGCT
>JBATOB010000096.1:0-3504 GCA_049290655.1 Chromatiaceae bacterium
CTTCAATTCTGACTTATTTATCCGGTTGCTCCAGTACTAGCGAATACAAGTCCGTTCACCAGACTTCCTCGGACGCGACCTTTCCGATTCCGCCGGGCATCGAGGATAACGTCGAATTCTGGCGTAAGGTTTATGGTGAAATGGATCGTTCCCAGGTCGTCATCCACGACGATAAATACATGGGCGTGATCTACGAGGTCGTCGAGGTCCCAACCGGCTACCGCGGCGGTGGCGATGACCGCCGTGCCTTTGTCAAGGGCAAGCAGCAGGAATACCGCGACCGGCTTACGACCCTGGAGCGGAAGGTCACCAGTGGCGAATCCCTGACCTCGGCGGAGGAGGATATGAAATCTCGACTCGAGGCGGCGGGTGGCAGGACAGCCCTCTATGGCGCCTCGGATCGGGTGCGCACCCAGCAAGGTATGCGCGAGCGCTTTCGCTCCGGCATGGAGATCAGTGGCCGTTACGACCAGGCCTTCCGCGAAATCTTCCGCAAGCACGGTGTCCCCGAGGATCTCGCCTTCCTGCCGCACGTTGAATCCTCCTTCCAGTCCAAGGCCCGTTCTGGCGTCGGCGCCGCGGGGCTCTGGCAATTCATGCCGGCCACCGGGCGCGTCTATGACCTGCAGGTGGATCACAAGCTGGACGAGCGCATGGACCCCCTGCTGGCTTGCGAGGGTGCCGCCCGTTATCTGTCTGCGGCCAAGGGCAAGCTGGGTAGCTGGCCCTTGGCCATTACCTCCTACAACCATGGCCAAGGCGGCATCGCCAAGGCCAAGAGCCTCCATGGCAGCGACATCGGCGAGATTGTGACGAATTACAAGGGCGATTCCTTTGGCTTCGATTCGCGCAATTTCTATTCGCAGTTCGTCGCCGCCCGCGAGGTCGCGGGCAACCCCAAAAAGTACTTCCCCGATGGCGTTGCCTTTCACAAGGCTCACGACAGCGACCGCCTGGTCCTCAAGCAGCCCATATCGGCCCAGCAACTGGCCGGTTATTACGGGCTCTCGGTCTATCAATTGGACGACCTGAATCCTTCCTGGAGCAACGCCATTGTCAAGGGCAATGCCAGCATCCCGGCGGGCGCCAGCGTCTGGCTGCCGGCCGGGACCACCGAGCGCGTCTCCGGACAACCGGTTGCGTCGGCTCCGACCATGATCGCCCGGCAGGAAAAGGAGGAGTCCGAATCCGCGTTCGAGCCGGAATCCGAGTTTGTCAGTGTCAGAACGGTCACCCGTCCCGAGCCGGTCCTCGCCAAGGCCAGCGTGAAACCCGAGCCTGTCAAGGCCGCCCCCAGGGCCGATGCCAGGGCTAATACCACCATCGCCAAGGTGGATACCTCGGACAAGTTCGATTTCGACAGGGTCGAGCCCAAGGCCAGGACCGTCAACCTCAAGTCCGATACGAAAGCCAAGCCCGCTATCGCAATGGCCGACCCCAAGGCCAAGACCGCCAGCCTCAAGTCCGACCCCAAGGCCAAGGCCGGTATCGCCCTGGCCGATCCCAAGGCTAAGTCCGCCACCGGTAAGTCCGATGCCAAGGCCAGCACCCGTGTCGCCTTGGCCGATCCCAAGGCCGGCGCAAAGGCGGGCGCCGCCAAGGGTAAGGCGGAGGCCAAGCCGGCGGCCCCGGTCCCGGCTCCGATCCTGGCCAAGGCCGATACCAAGTCTAGCAAGGATATGTCCGACAAGGGCAAGGCCGCACCGGAGACAGTGCCACCCAAGACCCACGTGGTCAAGGCCAACGAGACCCTCTTCCTGGTTGCCGTCAAGTACGATACCAGCGTGGACGAACTCAAGAAGATCAATAAGATGGGTTCCAAGGACAACACCATCAAGGCGGGTCAGAAAATCAAGGTCAAGGTTAGCGGCTGAGCCTTCGGGAGGGCCTGGGGCTATCCCATCCTTACCCGCAACCCCGGAGATCCAGCCTCCGGGGTTTTTCTTTGTTCCGATCGCCCGTTAAGCCATCCGATCCATCCGCATCAATCCGAGGCCCCTGTCATGAACTTCGTCGATCTCAAGACCCAATACGAGCGCATCCAGGCCGATGTCCAGGCCCGTATCCAGGCCGTTCTGGCGCATGGTCGCTATGTCATGGGTCCCGAGATCACCGATCTGGAAGAGCGCCTGGCGGCCCGGGTCGGCGTCCGATATGGCATCGCCGTTGCCTCGGGCACCGACGCCCTCCTGATCGCCCTGATGGCCCTTGACCTGAAGCCTGGCGATGAGGTCATTACCACCCCCTTCACCTTCATCGCCACCGCCGAGGTCATCGCCCTGCTGGGCGCCCGGCCCGTCTTTGTGGATATCGACCCGCGCACCTACAACATCAGCCCAGCGGCCATCGAGGCCGCCATCGGTCCCCGGACCCGGGTCATCATGCCGGTCAGCCTCTATGGCCAGTGCGCGGATATGGATGCCATCAACGCCATCGCCGCGCGGCATGGATTGCCCGTGATCGAGGATGCCGCCCAGAGTCTGGGCGCCACCTATAAGGGGCGGGCCTCCTGCGGCCTCTCCACGATTGGCTGCACCAGCTTCTTTCCCTCCAAGCCCCTCGGCGCCTACGGGGATGGTGGCGCCTGCTTCACCGATGACGAGGGCCTGGCCCTGGCCATGCGCCAGATCCGTGACCACGGCCAGGATCGGCGCTATCACCACGTTCGCATCGGGGTCAATGGGCGCCTGGATTCGCTCCAGGCCGCCATCCTGTTGGCCAAGCTCGCCATCTTCCCGGACGAGGTCGCGGCGCGCGCCCGCCTGGGTGCCCGTTACTCCGAACTCCTGGCGGACGCGCCCTGCGTGACGCCCTTCATCGAGGCCCACAACACCAGCGTCTTTGCCCAGTACACGGTGCATTTGGAGGACCGGGGGGGTGTCGTTACCCGCCTCGGGGAGCAGGGCATCCCCACCTCGGTCCACTACCCCATCCCGCTCAACCTCCAGCCGGCCTTCGCTGGCATCGGACCGCCAGCGGGCGCCCTGCCCGAGGCCGAGCGCGCCGCCGCCGGGGTCCTCAGCCTACCCATGCACCCCTATCTTAAGGATGCCGAGCAGCGCCAGGTCGCAGAGGCCTTGAACCAGGCGCTCTCGGCTTGAAGTTCGCGGATTCCCCTAGCGGTCAGTGTCGCCAGAAGGGGCTAACCAGGGGCTAGCCAGGGGCCAATAATCGGCATTGCCGATCATATAGAAAGAAATAATCGATTTTGAAAGCGCTCGGCTACCCCCTATCCTGGTACCCAACAACCGATAGGAGGCCGCCGATATGATCAAGACCCTTACCTTCGCCCTCGTCCATTTCACCGTCGCCTTCACCGTGGCCTATGCCTTGAGCGGCAGCCTGGTCATCGGCGGTGCTATTGCCCTGGTGGAGCCCGTCATCAACACCATCGCCTACTTCTTCCACGAGAAAATCTGGGAGAGGATCAGGGCCAACCGCGAGGCACTGGCGGCGGGCATGCCGGCCTGAGGCCCGGCTTCCATGCCTGGAGCCAGTCAATAT
>JBATOB010000097.1:0-9409 GCA_049290655.1 Chromatiaceae bacterium
TCCGGACGCAGATCCAGCTCGCAACCTTCCATTTCAAAGAGGCGGGAATACTGCTTGACCAGGGCGTTCTTAGGCTCGGTGAGGATGCGCATCAGGGCGTTCTCATCAAGTTCTTCGAGGGTCGCGACCACCGGCAGGCGGCCGACAAACTCGGGGATGAGGCCGTAGCGGATCAGGTCTTCAGGCTCGACCTCGCGGAAGACTTCGCCCAGGCGCTTAGTGTCGTCCAGGCTCTGGACCTCGGCGCTAAAGCCGATGCCCCCCTTACGGGAACGGTTGCGGATGACCTTCTCCAGGCCCGCGAAGGCACCGCCCACGATGAAGAGGATGTTAGAGGTATCTACCTGCAGGTATTCCTGCTGGGGATGCTTACGCCCGCCTTGGGGCGGAACCGAGGCGATGGTGCCCTCGACCAGCTTGAGCAAGGCCTGCTGCACCCCCTCGCCGGAGACATCTCGGGTGATGGAAGGGTTATCGGCCTTACGCGAGATCTTGTCGATCTCATCGATATAGACAATACCCGTCTGGGCCTTCTCCACGTCGTAGTCGCACTTCAGCAGGAGTTTCTGAATGATGTTTTCCACATCCTCGCCCACATAGCCGGCTTCGGTGAGGGTCGTGGCATCGGCGATGGCGAAAGGGACATCGAGCAGGCGCGCCAGAGTCTCCGCGAGCAGTGTCTTACCGGAGCCCGTCGGTCCAATGAGGAGGATGTTGCTCTTGGAGATCTCGACCTCTTCCTTGGCGGTTGCCGCCTCCATGCGCTTGTAGTGGTTATAGACGGCGACGGAAAGCACCTTTTTGGCCTGCTCCTGGCCAATTACGTACTGGTCCAGGCTAGCGTTGATCTCGCGCGGCTTCGGCAGCTTACTACTGGTCTCGGTGGCTGTTTCCTCCACTTCCTCGCGGATGATGTCGTTACACAACTCGACACACTCATCGCAGATAAAGACCGAGGGACCCGCGATCAGTTTGCGCACCTCCGCCTGGCTCTTGCCGCAGAAGGAACAATAGAGGAGTTTGCTGTCGTCGCTCTTACGTTGACTCATCGGGGGTCAATCTCCGCCAATTCGATGTTGGGGCCGCGCTCACCGCCTTCCCGAGCGAGGGGAAGACGCGGGGCCGGGGGCAAGAAGGAACAGGGTCTTAGGATTTGGCTGTCTTGGGCGCCACGCGCTGCTCAAGCACCTTGTCAATTAGACCGTAGGCCACGGAATCCTCAGGGCCCAGGAACCGATCACGCTCCGTGTCATCCGCCACCTTTTCCACGGGCTGACCGGTGTGATGGGCCAGGATCTGGTTGAGCTGGTCGCGAATGTGCAGGATCTCGCGGGCATGGATATCGATGTCAGTCGCCTGGCCTTGAAAACCGCCCAAGGGCTGATGGATCATCATGCGCGAGTGGGGCAGACAGTAGCGCTTGCCCGCCGCCCCGCCGGCCAACAGCAGGGCGCCCATGCTGGCGGCCTGGCCAATGCACATGGTGCTCACGTCCGGGCGGATGAAGCGCATGGTGTCGTAGATGGCCAGACCCGCGGTGACAGCGCCGCCAGGAGAATTGATGTAGAGGTGGATATCCTTGTCCGGATTCTCGGATTCCAGGAACAGGAGTTGAGCCACCACCAGGTTAGCCATCTGATCCTCCACTGGCCCAACCAGGAAGATGACACGCTCCTTGAGCAGGCGCGAATAAATATCATAGGCTCTTTCGCCCCGAGCGGTCTGTTCGACGACCATGGGGATGAGTCCAAGTCCCTGGGGATTCCAGTCGGTATTCGCGGCGATGATCTGATTTGGCGTCATCAAGGTTGATTCTCCCGTACTGCTCGGATCAAGAGGTGGCCGGATTCATGAGTTCCTGGAAGCTCTGGGGCTCATCCTCGACCTGGACCTGGGTCAGCACCCAGTCCACCACATGACCCTCCAGGGCCAGGGCCTCGACCGAGGCCAGGTGCTCCTTACTACCGTAGTAAAAGTTCACCACCTCCTTGGGGTCCTCGTAGGTGGAGGCCAGATCCTCGATCGCCTCGCGCACCCGCTCGGGGTCCGCCTTGATCTCGTTTGCCTTCACCACCTTGGCTAGCACCAGACCCAACCTGACGCGCCGTTGGGCATTCTCCTCAAAAAGGTTATCCGGCAACTCAATCTTGGTGTTACCACGGAGATTCTGGCGCATCTGCTCCTTAAGAACCTGGATCTCCTGGGCGACAAGGGACTTCGGGATCTCGATCGGGTTGGTCTCCAACAACAGGTCCAGGGCCTGGGACTTGATCCTGGCGTCGACGCGTTGTTTGAGTTCGCGCGTCATGTTGGCGCGCACATCCTGACGAAAATGATCCAGATCTCCATCCTCGACGCCAAAGGCCCTGGCAAATTCCGCGTCCACTTCGGGCAGTTGGGGCTCGACCACGGCATGAACCCTAACCACGAAGGAGGCCGCCTTACCCTTGAGATGCTCGGCGTGATAGGCGGACGGGAAGCTCAACTCGAGCACCCGCTCCTCGCCAGGGGTGGCACCCACCAGACCGGCCTCGAAGCCCGGGATCATCTGGCCGCTACCCAGCACGAGCTGGAAATCCTTGCCCGAACCACCTGGGAAAGGCTCGGACTCCCCGGCCAGGGTGGCGGCGAAACTAATCTTGACCCGATCGCCATCCTGGGCGGGACGCTCCACCTCATTGAAGATTTTACGTTGCTCACGCAACCGCTCGACCAAGGCCTCCAGATCGGCATCGGCCACGGCCGCCACGGGGCGCTTGACCGTGTTGCCGGCCAAGGGGCCCAACTCGAATTCCGGCAGGACATCGAAGGTGGCGGTATAGGCGTAACGCCCCGCCTCCGGGTCCATGTCCAGGCTGAAGACCGGCTGGGCCACGGGATTGAGCTTCTCCTCGACCAGGGCCTGCCCAAAAGTGGCCTGCATCAATTCCGAGAAAACCTCGCCCCGAATCTGGACGCCATAACGCTGACGCAAGGTCTTGACCGGGATCTTGCCCGGCCGGAACCCCGGCATCCGCGCCGAGCGCGCAAAATCGCGTAACCGTTTTTCCACCTCGGCCTCGACCTGTTCCGGCTCCAAGGCGACCGTCAAGCGCCGTTCGAGTCCGGCTCCATTCTCCACTGATACTTGCATCTTCGTCTGGTCTCTCAAGGGTGGCGCCCTCCGGGCGGGAACCTCGGAGCAGCGGTCAGGTTCGACGGTCGGAAAGCTGTTCGTCGAGCTTTTGGGCGCGGCGTCTCCACAAGGAAACGCCGCGAAGCCCAATAGTATAGCTACTCGCCCAAGCCGGTTCCAGCCAGCTTAAAACTATCCCGTCACGCCGGGGCAAGCCCCGGGACGTGGCGCCAAGACGAGCGCCATCGCGAGCCTGGATGGCTACTTGTAGGCACCTACGCCGCAGAAGAAGCCTTCCTTATTGGTCATGACGTAGCTGGTCTTCGCCTTGATCTCCTCGGTACCTGGATAGGGCCACTTGTAGTCCACCCAACCCTCGCCGGAGGCCTTGGCGGTAGCAATCATGTTCTTGAAGAGTTCATCGCCATACTTGTTGAAGGTCAGCAGATTCTTGCCCACCAACTCAGGCTTGACCGCATGGGAGAGCATGACGCCATCCATGTCCATGCAGAAGACATACAGGTCCTTGACCTTGAAACCGCCATCGGCGGAGGAGAAGGCGGCGAAGGCCTTGTCCTTGCCCATCTGGTTAACAGTGGCCTGAGCCTTTTGGGACATGGCCTTGGCCTCATCCGGAGTCGCGAGGTCGGCGGCCAGGGCCGAGCCCGTGAACAGAGCGGCGGTCGCCAGGGCAATCAGGGATTTTTTCATGTAGTAACCCTCATCTCTCATTTTGAATGGAAAATCGAACATAGCCCAAGTGCGGCAGGCACGCCAGATTTTTTAGCATCCCGGTCTTCATCGGGTCCCGATTCTTCCCCCGAGCCCTTGGTCAGGCGGCTTCATCACCGGGACGCAGAAGCCGCCATGCTTCCTGAAAGGTTGGCAAAGTCGCCTGTCCGCAGACCCAGGAGGGTCACCAACAGGGGGCCATGAGGCTCGATATGACGCCCCCCGCATCCCAGGGCGTGGGCAGGGGCATACCCCCCCAGCCGCCACCGGCTTTGACCCGAATCACATATTCGATCCATTGCAGCGGGCGTGGCAGGTAACCTTTCTGGGCGGCGAGCACATTGAGTTCATCGACCAAGGCCCGGTCGCACAAGGTATCGGGTCCGGGCCCGGCCATGCAGTAATCATGGCGCATGCAAGCGGCATCGAACCCGTCCACCGGCGGCAAGGCCGGGCCCGAGGGGTGGCCGGGACCGCACCAATTGCCATAGAGGGGCACGCACTTGAAGGCCTGGGCCTCGGTGGCAGGCAAAAGTAGCGAGAAGATGACGGGGACCAAGGTAACCGTGGGGACTGATATTTTCATCGGATTCAACCTGAGTCTGATTCCTGAGTTCAAGGTGCCCCGAGTTTATGCCGCGTAAACTATCCCGTAAACTATAGGGGGCCAACCGACTACGGCTTGAGATCGGCGCCCACGCAGACACCGCCCTGGTATTGTCAACTGCTACATAATAATGAAAATATTGATTAAAATTGATCCCGGACTATAATCGCTGCCACAAACTGATTTGAAAGGCTGGGAAAATCTCGGCCTTCCAAGTGGATTCGCGGCGGTTTCACTTCCGCAAAACTTATCTGATCACCCCTAATTCCAACGAATCGGGTTACCGCTTACCCGCGGCAAAGCGCAGGCTTATAGGCCCCAGGGCCCGGCCCGGTAAGCGATGGCCAGAGCCGAATAATGGCGGATTTACCATGCCTGAAGCCAATCATGCGCTGCAACACGAGGTCGCACGGATCATCGTCGCCGCCCTCAATCTCGACATCAACCCGGAGGATATCCAACCCGATGCCAGCCTTTATGGCGAGGGATTGGGGCTCGATTCCATTGACATTCTGGAAATAGCGCTGGTCATATCAAAACGCTACGGTTTCCAGTTGCGCGCGGATAATGGCGACAATGTTAGGATATTCGGTTCTCTCGCCAGTCTGACCGAACATATCGCGGCGGCTAGGACACTATGAGCCTGCCATGGGTGCGCGCGGTTCGCTGGGGGTTCATCGCCGCCGGAGTCATCCTTTACCCCATGCTGGCGCATTACAGTGCCGCTACGTCGGCGGCTACCACCTTCCCATCGCTGGGGGTGGCCGTTTCCCTGACGCCCCCTCTGGCCCTGCTGCTCGGGCTGGCTTGGCGCTCATCTCGGCGGCTGGCCATGCTGCTACCATGCGCAGTGGGGTGTTTCATGCTGGGGTGGTTTTGGGATGCCCTGGAGTGTCATTTCGAATGGGTCTATTTCATGCAGCATGTCGGCACCCATATCAGCCTGGCCCTTTTGTTTGGCCTCACGCTGGCACCCAGGCGACAACCTATATGCACCCGTTTCGCCGCCGCGGTGCGCGGCGATCTGGAGCCTGAAGTGATCCGCTACACGCGCCAATTAACCATGATGTGGACAATTTACTTCCTAGTCATCAGCCTTATTTCCTCGGTCCTGTTCCTTTTTGGCAGTATCGATATGTGGTCGGCTTTTGCTAACTTTATGACAATTCCAATGATTCTCTTCATATTTGCCGCCGAATACCGGGTAAGACGGCGCAGACTGCCCCATCTGAAGCATTTCGGCATCATGGCTAGCATCCTCGCCTTCCGAGACACGCCGAAGGTAGACCCCAGCGCCACCATTCCTAACCCCTAGTGCGACATTGCGCCTGACCATGTCAACACTACCGCTGATTGCCCATCACCACCCCGACGCAGTGGTGGCCTGGTGTGACAAACTCCCGATCAGCGCTAGGCGGTTTCTGAGTGAGGTTGACCGGATCGCTGGATTGTTGCTCCCGGGACGACATGTGCTCAACCTGTGTGGTGACCACTACCATTTTTCCGTTGCCTTAGCGGCCTGCATCGTCAGCGGCCGGGTCAGCCTCTTGCCTTCTACTTACACCCCGGAAATGGTCCGGCAGATGAGGCGCATCGCCCCCGACGTCTTTTGTATCGCCGACCAGGATATCGGCGGCATTGATCTGCCCGTCTTCCACTATCCCAATCGGGCGCCAGCGCCCGCGGCTGACACGGTCATTCCCGAAATCGATTGCGAGCAGGTCATCGCCCAGGTGTTTACCTCCGGTTCCACCGGCGTGCCGGAGCCCCATGTCAAACGCTGGGGTAGCTTGGTACGCAATGTGCGGGCGGAGGCGGAACGGTTGGGTGTCACCCGGGACCACGCCATCCTAGGGACTGTGCCGGCCCAGCACATGTATGGTCTGGAATCCACCGTGCTGATGCCCTTGCAAGGCGGTGGGGCCCTGCATGCCACTCGCCCCTTCTATACGGCCGATATCTGCGCGGAACTAGAAGCCTTGCCCCGGCCGCGCGCACTGGTCACCACCCCCTACCATCTGCGAACCCTGCTGGCGGAGCAGCCCGCCCTACCGACCATAGACCTGTTGCTGTCCGCCACCGCGCCCCTGGCGCGAGACCTGGCCGTCGAGGCGGAGACCCGCTTCGCGGCCCCCTTGTTCGAGATTTACGGTTGCACCGAGACCGGCCAGATTGCCTCACGACGTACCACGTCTGGCCCCGTTTGGCAGACCTTCTCGGGTGTCCGCCTGCGTAGCGAGGGGGAGGCGGTCTGGGCAGCGGGCGGCCACATCGAGATACCGACACCGTTGAGCGATGTCATCGAACTGGTGGACGCGGACCCGACCCGTTTCCTACTCCATGGCCGCCATGCCGATCTCGTCAACATCGCCGGCAAACGGGCCTCGCTCGGGTATCTCAATTACCAGCTCGGCGCCATCCCGGGCGTACGGGACGGCGCCTTTCTCCCGCCATCGGAAGACGACGATGACGCCGAGGGAGGCGTCCGCCGCCTCATCGCCGTGGTGGTGGCGCCGGAGTTGACGTCTGCCGCCCTCATGCAGGCCCTGCGCGAACGCATCGATCCCGTCTTTCTGCCTCGCCCGCTCCTATTCGTCGATGCCCTGCCGCGCAATGCCGCCGGGAAGCTACCCGACCACGCCACCCGGACGCTGCTCGCGAGCTTGCGATCACAAACGGCCACTGGCATCCGGGCATGACGGACCTGAGTCTGCCCCTGTCCGTCGCAGCCGATCACCCGGCCTATGCCGGTCATTTCCCCGGCCAGCCCATCCTACCCGGCGTGGTGCTGCTGGACGAGGTACTCCAGGCCCTGGCCTTACGGCAGGGGCTGGACACCGCCGTCGGTCGGATCAAGTCGGCGAAGTTTCCAAGCCCGGTCAGGCCGGGGGAGACCCTGCGCCTCAACTATGCCGCGACGGCAGCGGGCGTTTTCCGCTTCGAGGTCATGGCTGGCCAGCGGGTGGTGGCCAGCGGCGTCTTTGCCTTCGCAGCGACGGTTCCGTGGGATGGCGCCTCGTGAGTACTCCGGAGCTCGTCCCCCGGGCCGAATGGGTGCGACGCCCGGAACGCAGCAACATGGCCATGCTGCGTGTGATGACCTGGATCTCGCTACGCCTGGGGCGCCGCCTGGCGCGCGTCGTGCTGTATGGCATCAGCCTCTACTTCCTGCTCTTTGCGTCGGCTGCCCGACAGGCCTCCCGAGCCTTTCTGAGGCATGCCCTGGGGCGGGCCCCGCGTCTGACCGAACTGTTTCGGCATTTCCACTGTTTCGCCTCCTGCACCCACGACCGCGTCTACCTGCTCAACAACCGCTTTGATCTTTTCGATATCCAAGTGCACGGCGCAGCGGCGTTCGAGGAGGTGCTGGCCGCCGGGCGGGGCGCCTTTCTGATCGGCGCCCACATGGGGAGCTTCGAGGTGGTGCGCGCAGTGGGCCAGCAAAAGCCGGGGCTCCGGGTGGTCATGGTGATGTACGGGGAAAATGCCCGCCGGATCAATGCCGCCTTCGCCGCCATCAACCCGGTTGCGGTGCGGGACATCATTCCCCTCGGCCAGCTCGACTCCATGCTCCAAGTGCGGGCCCGGCTGGACGAGGGTATGGTGCTGGGCCTGTTGGGGGATCGTACCCTGGACGAGAACCCGACCCTGCCGGTGCACTTTCTCGGTGAAACCGCCGCGTTTCCTGTCGGTCCCATGCGCCTGGCGGCCATGCTCAAGCGTCCCGTACTCTTTATGGCGGGCCTCTATCTGGGCGGCAACCGCTATGCCATCCATTTCGAGCCCCTGGCCGATTTCACGGACATCGCGCGCAAGGACCGGGATGCCGCCATCCGTCAGGCGGTTGCCGCCTACGCCGCCACTCTTGAGCGACACTGTCGCGCCCAGCCCTTCAACTGGTTAAATTTCTTCGATTTCTGGCAACCCGCTGCGGTCGGCAGCCGCACCGTCGCATGATCCGTCCCGTAACGCGTTGGGGCGAAAGGGTGATGCTCCTCCTGTTTTTGTTCGGGTTCGGCTTTTCCGCGCAGACAGCCCAATTCACTATCGGCGAACTCATGAGCGCATTGGCGAACAACAAGCATGGATCGGCCAGTTTCACCGAGAAAAAACACATTTCCATCCTGGACCGGCCCGTGGAGTCGTCCGGCGAGCTGCTGTTCATGCCACCCGCTCGCCTGGAGAAGCGCACGCTCAAGCCGAAAGTCGAGACCCTGGTGCTGGACGGCGATATCCTCACCGTCGAGCGGCAGCGCCAGAAGCATGTGCTGCAACTCAAGGATTATCCGGAGGTGGCCGCCATGATCGAGAGCATACGCGCCACCCTGGCCGGCAACCGCAAGGCGCTGGAACGGGTCTATGACCTCAGCCTCGAAGGCAGCAGCGACCGTTGGGCCCTGACGCTGACACCGCTGGACACCCGAGTGGGCAGCGTGGTCGCCCGCATCCGCATGGAAGGGACGCGGGGCGAGGTGCGCATGGTAGAGATCCTACAGGCCGACGGCGACCGCTCGGTGATGAGTGTTTGGAAGGGTACGGCGCCATGACGGGGCGTGCCGGCGCCGCGATTGCCCTCTGGCTGGCCTTTCTGTCCGCTTGTTTCTGGGTGGTGAGTCGGGCGAACTACACCGCTGACCTGTCTGCCTTTCTCCCACGTACCCCTACCCAGGAACAGCAGCTCCTCATCGACCAACTCAAGTCCGGCATCGCCTCCCGCCTGATCTTGATCGGCATCGAGGGGGGCGACCAAGCCACCCGCGCCCGCGCCTCGCGCGCCCTGGCCGCCCGCCTGCGCGCCGATCCTCAGTTTCTGAACATCGCCAACGGCGAGACCCTGGGCCTGGAACGGGACCGCCAATTCCTGTTGGAGAACCGTTACCTGTTGAGCCCAGCGGTAACTGCCGATCGCTTTACGGTGGAGGGCCTACGTGCAGGCGTTGCGGACAGCATTGACC
>JBATOB010000098.1:0-8204 GCA_049290655.1 Chromatiaceae bacterium
GCTGAGCCGCCCGAGGAGCCGCCCGGTACCCGCGTCTCGTCCCAGGGGTTTTTGACCGGGCCGTACCAGCTCGTCTCGTTGGACGAACCCATGGCGAATTCGTCCATATTGGTCTTGCCCAGCATCACCACCCCGGCCTGTTCCAGCCGCTCCACCACCGTGGCGCTATAGGGGGCGACGAAACTGTCCAGCATCCGCGAGCCGCAACTGGTCTTGAGGCCGTAGGTGCAGAAGATGTCCTTGTGGGCGATGGGAATGCCCGCCAGGGCCCCGACCTCGCCGCTTCGACGCTGGGAATCGGCCCGCTCCGCTGCCTCCAGGGCCCGGTCGGCGGCGACCGTGATATAGGCGTTCAGGCGGGGATTGTGTCGCGCGATGCGCTCCAGAAAGTGGCGGATCAGCTCCACGCTGGAGAATGCGCCCTGGCGCAGCCCGCGATCCAGCTCGGCGATGGTCTTCTTGTGCATGGAGGTTTGTCCTGGGACGGAAAGGGTGGAACGGGGAGTTAAGGGGCCTGGAGGACCGAATTATTCGATGACCTTGGGCACCAGATAGAGGCCGTTATCGACGGCGGGCGCTATGCCCTGGAAGATCTCGCGCCGGTCCGGCTCCGTAGCCTGGTCGGGGCGCAGCCGCTGGATCATGCGCAGCGGGTGGGCCATGGGGCTGATGCCCTGGGTATCCACCGCGTTCATCGCCTCGGCTAGGGCAAGAATCCCATTGAGGTCATGGACATATTTGTCCTTTTCCGCCTCGGAGATCTGAATGCGCGCCAGATGGGCGATCTTCTCCACATCGGATCGGTCGAGGGTCATTGAGCGGGCTCCAGCTTGCGTGAGTGATGCGGGAAAAATACCATAGCCAGGCCTCGGCCGTCCTCTTCACGCGCGATCCGCCTTGCCCGGAGGCGATGGCATTGTTAGATTAGCCAAGCTCGGGCGCTGCCACGGAGCGGTTCGGTCCCCGCCGGATGATGGTTTAGCGGGATCGCGTCTTTCCCCCCTTCTATTTCCCAAGGTAAAAAGTTCGATGTTTTTTCGACGTTTTCGAGGGATGTTCTCGAACGATCTTTCGATCGACCTCGGGACGGCCAACACGCTCATCTATGTCCGCGGCCAGGGCATCGTCCTTAACGAGCCCTCGGTAGTAGCCATCCGCCAGGATCAGGCCGGTGGACCCAAAACCGTGGTAGCGGTGGGCGAGGAGGCCAAACGGATGGTTGGGCGCACGCCCCAGAACATCTCCGCCATCCGGCCCATGAAGGACGGCGTCATCGCCGACTTCACCGTCACCGAGAAGATGCTCCAGTACTTTATCCATAAGGTGCATGAGTCGCGCTTTATGCGGCCCAGCCCGCGGGTGCTGGTCTGCGTCCCCTGCGGCTCGACCCAGGTGGAGCGTCGCGCCATCAAGGAGTCGGCGGCCGGGGCCGGGGCGCGGGAGGTCTTCCTGATCGAGGAGCCCATGGCGGCGGCCATCGGCGCCGGACTGCCGGTGGAAGAGGCGCGGGGCTCCATGGTCGTCGATATCGGCGGCGGCACCTCGGAGGTGGCCGTGCTATCCCTGAACGGGGTGGTTTACTCCAATTCGGTGCGCATCGGTGGCGACCGCTTCGACGAGGCCATCATCAACTATGTGCGCCGTAACTACGGCACCCTCATCGGCGAGGCGACGGCGGAGCGCATCAAGCACGCCATCGGTTCCGCTTACCCGGGCAGCGAGGTGCGGGAGATCGAGGTCAAGGGCCGCAACGTGTCGGAAGGCATCCCCCGGGCCTTCAAGCTCAACAGCAACGAGATCCTGGAGGCCCTGGAAGAGCCCCTGGCGGGTATCACCCGGGCGGTCAAGATTGCCTTGGAGCAGACACCGCCGGAGTTGGGCGCGGACGTGGCCGACCGCGGCATCGTCCTCACCGGCGGTGGTGCCCTGCTGCGGGATATCGACCGCCTCTTGGCGGACGAGACCGGGCTGCCGGTACTGGTGGCGGACGACCCCCTGACCTGCGTTGCCCGAGGCGGTGGCCGTGCCCTGGAGATGATCGACGAGCATGGCACGGATCTATTCGTGACCGAGTAGTACCGGTGGCGGGGGTGCGTGCCTCGATCCTAGCGTCCTGGGTCCCGCTACTCGGGGCGCCGGGGTGGGGCCTGGCACCGCCACCGGACCAGCCCCAGGGCGCGCCGCCTTGGCCGTCGCCCCTGGGATCCCTGAACGAGGTTTCCGCCCATCAAACCCCTCTTCCTGCGCGGGCCCTCACCCACCTACCGGGTGGTGATCGCGGTCCTCCTGTCCATCGGCCTCATGGTGGCCGACCAGCGCCAGCATTTGCTGGAGCCGCTGCGCTCGGCCCTGTCCCTGCTGGTCTCGCCCCTGCACTATCTCGCCAGCCTGCCCGTCGGGGTGGTGGCGACCGTCAAGGGGCTGTTCGCCAGCGAGCCCTCCCTGCGCCAGGATAACGAGGTCCTGAAGGAGGAGAATCTGAGCCTCAAGGGCCGGCTGCAACGCCTGGAGTCCCTGGAGGCGGAAAACCGCCGTCTGCATGACCTGCTGGGTTCCTCCTTCCGCGTCGGCGAGCGGGTCCTGATCGCTGAGCTGCTCTCCGTGGACCTGGACCCCTATCGCCAGCTGGTGCTTATCAACAAGGGCAGTGCCTCGGGCGTTTTCGTCGGCCAGCCGGTGCTGGACGCCAACGCCGTCATGGGACAGGTCATCTGGGTCGGTCCCACCACGGCGACCGTCCTACTCATCACGGACGCCGCTCATGGCCTGCCGGTGCGGATCAATCGTAATGGCCTGCGCGCCGTGGCCACGGGTACCGGCCTGGTCAACCAGCTCGATCTGTCCTATGTCCCCCACGACGCCGATGTGGAGGAGGGTGACCTCCTGGTCACCTCCGGCCTCGGTGGCCGGTTTCCGGCCGGTTATCCCGTGGCGCGGGTGAGCGAGATCAAGCGAGAGTCGGGCCAGCCCTTCGCGCGGGTGACGGCCACCCCCAACGCCCACCTCGACAGTGGCCACGAGGTGCTGCTGGTCTGGACCTTGCCGGAGGCTGGCGCCGGCGAGGATCACCAGCCGGAGGCCGGCCGGACGCCGCCCGCCCCCCGATCCCAGGGGGCGGCGCCATGATCGAGTTTTCCCCCCGCCGCTGGCTCCTCATCCCGAGCCTGGGGGTGGCCCTGCTGCTGACCCTCTTGCCGCTACCCGAATGGGCCAGCGAACTGAGGCCGCCCTGGGTCGCCCTGACCCTGCTTTACTGGATCTTGGCCGCGCCCGAGCGGGTTGGGGTCTTCTGGGGCTGGGCCATGGGTCTGCTGCTGGATGTCGGTATTGGCACCGTCCTGGGCCAGCACGCCCTGAGCCTGGCGGTGATGGCCTGGATCATGGTGAGCCTGCAGCGCCGCCTGCGCCTCTATCCGCCGGTTCAGCAGGCCCTGGTGGTCTGGCTGCTCCTGCTGGCGGAGCGGTTGGTGTCCCTCTGGGTCATGGGCGCCCTGGGTCAGCCGACCCCTGGCCTGCCTTACTGGCTTTCAACCCTGACGGGGCTCCTCATCTGGCCCTGGATCGCGCTTCTGAGCCGCGGCCTGCGGCGCGGTTACGGGTTGGGCTGAGCACACCGTGGCCGGATCCTGGTTCCACGCGGCGGATGGCGAGCGGCGGCTCTTCGCGCGCCGCGCCTGGGTGGCGGCCATCCTGGCGACCCTGCTCTTGTCCCTGGTGGTGGCGCGGGTGGCGCACCTGCAAATTGACAGCCACCAGCATTTTTCAACCCTGTCCCAGGACAACCGGGTGCGGTTGGAGCCCTTGCCACCGGTACGGGGCCTGATCTATGACACCCAGGGCGTCCTGTTGGCGGCCAACGAGCCCTCCTTTACCCTCACCGTCACACCGGACAAGGCCAAGGATATGGACGGGCTCCTTGAGGAGTTGTCCCAGTTGATCCGTCTTGACGAGGCGGACATCAGGCGCTTCGACCGCCTGCGTCGTCAGGGCTCGCCCTATGCGGCGGTGCCCCTGCGCTTGCACCTGACGGAGGAGGAGATCGCCCGTGTCTCCCTGGACGGTCATCGCTTCCCGGCGGTCGATATCCGCACCGATCTGTTGCGGACCTATCCCCTGGGTATCTATACGGCCCATGTCCTGGGCTATGTGGCCCGCATCGACGAGGAGGAAGTCAAACGCATCGACGCGGCCAATTACCGGGGCACGGACTTCATCGGCAAGAACGGGCTGGAGAAGTTCTACGAGGAGGTAC
Organism: Chromatiaceae bacterium; assembly: GCA_049290655.1. Classification (GTDB taxonomy): domain Bacteria; phylum Pseudomonadota; class Gammaproteobacteria; order Chromatiales; family Chromatiaceae; genus M0108. The sequence goes on from JBATOB010000098.1 coordinate 4,253, forward strand.
TGCACGGGCGCGTTGGCTATCGCCAGGTCGAGGTCAACGCCAAGGGCCGGGTCTTGCGCACCCTGGAGAGCGAGCCGCCGACGCCGGGCAAGGATCTGCGTCTGCACCTGGATATTCGCCTGCAACGCCATGCGGCGAAGGCCCTGGCCGGCAAGCGCGGCGCCGTGGTGGCCATCGATCCCAGGACGGGCGGCGTCCTGGCGCTGGTCAGCAACCCCAGTTTCGACCCCAATCCCTTTGTCGAAGGGATCGGCGCCAAGGAGTACGCGGCCCTGCGCGACGACATCGACGTACCCCTCTTCGACCGCGCTCTGCGTGGCCAGTATCCGCCGGGTTCGACCATCAAGCCCTTCATCGCCCTCGGCGGGCTGGAGACGAGCGTCATCACCACCGGCAAGACCAAGCACTGTAGCGGCGCCTTTCAGTTGCCCGGTCAATCCCACCGCTACCGTGACTGGCGCAAGGGCGGTCATGGCTCGGTGGACATGCGCCGGGCCATCGTGGAGTCCTGCGATGTCTATTTCTACGACCTGGCCCATCACCTGGGCATCGATCGGCTGGATGACTTCCTGGGCAAATTCCATTTTGGCCGCAAGACGGGAGTCGATCTGGCGGGGGAGCTGGGTGGTCTGCTACCCTCGAAGGAATGGAAGCGTCGGGTGCGCCATCAGGCCTGGTATCCGGGCGAGACCCTGATCGTCGGTATCGGTCAGGGGGCCTTTCTGGCCACGCCTTTGCAATTGGCGGCAGCCACCGCCGCCATCGCCAATGGCGGCCGTTATCTCGAACCGCGCGTGGCGAAGGCGCTAGACGCGGGCCAAGGCCAGCTCGCACCCATCCAGGCCCCCCGGCGCGATCTCGGGCTGGACCCCGATCATGTGGAAGACATTATCCAGGCCATGACCCAGGTGGTGGAGAGTCCCCGGGGTACGGCTCGGCGCATCCGGAGCCCCGCCTATCGTATTGCCGGCAAGACCGGCACGGCTCAGGTCTTTTCCGTGGGCCAGAAGGAGACCTATAAGGAAAAGCAGGTCGCCGAGCGTAAACGTGACCATGCCCTCTTCGTGGCCTTTGCCCCGGTGGAGGACCCGCGCATCGCCGTGGCGGTCCTGGTGGAGAACGGCGGTCATGGGGGCTCGGTGGCCGCGCCCATCGCCCGGGCCGTGATGGATAGCTATCTGCTGGGCCGCGAACCCCCGGCTGACCTGGGCGCCGAGCCCGAGGAGGAGGCCGAGGATGGCGATTGAATCTATCAACGCGGGCCTGGACCAGGCCCCCCTGGCCGGGCCCGCGAGTCTGTCCCAGCGGCTGCATCTGGACCTGCCCCTGGTCTTTGCCCTGCTGCTGGCGGCGGGCTATGGCCTGCTGGTGCTTTTCAGTGCCATCGATCAGGACCCCCAACGGCTGGAGGCCCAACTGCTGCGCCTGGGGCTCGCCTTCGGGGTCATGATCCTCGTCGCCCAGATCCCCCCCCGGCTCTGGCGGCGCCTGGCGGTCCCGCTCTACGTGGCCGGCGTGCTCATGCTGGTGGCGGTGCTGGCGGTGGGTGAGATCGGCAAGGGCGCCCAGCGCTGGCTGGACCTGGGCATCCTGCGCTTTCAACCCTCGGAGTTGCTCAAGCTGGGGGTACCGCTGATGCTGGCCTGGTTTCTGGCGCTCCGGCCCCTGCCGCCCGGCGGCTGGCGCACCTTGCTGGCAGCCATCCTGACGGCGGTGCCGGCGGTACTCATCGCCCGCCAGCCGGACCTGGGCACGGCCCTGCTGGTGGGGAGCGCCGGGGCCTTCGTCCTGTTTCTGGCTGGCTTGTCCTGGCGGCTCATCGCCCTGCTCGTGGCCATCGCCGCCGCCCTGGCCCCCCTGCTCTGGAGCCAGATGTTGGACTATCAGAAGAACCGGGTGCTGACCCTCTTCGACCCGGAAAGCGACCCCCTGGGCACGGGCTACCACATCATCCAGTCCAAGATCGCCATTGGCTCTGGCGGCGTCTATGGTAAGGGCTGGGGCTTGGGCACCCAGTCTCACCTGGAGTTCCTACCGGAGCGCTCCACCGACTTCATCTTCGCCGTCCTGGGGGAGGAACTGGGCCTCTTTGGCGTCCTGGCGCTGCTGGGTATCTATCTCTTCATCATCTTCCGGGGACTCTACATCGCCAGCCAGTGCCAGGACGCCTTCGGCCGTCTGCTGGCCGGTGGCCTGACCCTGGTCTTTTTCGTCTATCTCTTCGTCAACACCGGCATGGTCTCCGGCCTGCTGCCGGTCGTGGGCGTACCCCTGCCGCTGGTGAGTTATGGCGGCACCTCCATGGTGACCATCCTGGCGGGCTTCGGGCTCATCATGGCCGTGCATACCCATGGGGGCCTCTCGGGGCGCTAATCGGTCAGGGAATATAATGAAGGCGACGATGCACATGTCGGCACCGCAGTTCGGGCAGACCAGCGGCAGGGACGCGAACGGGCGTGCGATCAGCATGGCCCACAGGTAGTGTGCCGGGAAGCGGACACTTGGCGCCGTGGCAGCGGGCGGCGAAACCTCGATCGGTGGCGGTGGGTGAGTCAAGTCCGCATCGTGCCCGTAGGCGGTGGTGGCCAGGCGTAGTGGCGCATGGGGCGCCAGCACACCCTGGTAGCGATGGCGGTGCAGGCGCGGCGGCGGGATCAGGGCGGCGAGATGGTCGATGAGCTCCAGCGAGGTGAGGGACAGCGCGGTGCGTCCGTTGCGCTGTGGCTCCGGCAGACGCTAGACGATGCGGTCTGCGTTGACCTGTTTGATCCGCTCAAGGGCGAACGGTGGGCGTGCACAGTAGGGTAGCCCTCGGGCCGGGTTGTGTTGTCCCGTGCCCTCGAACGGTACTATTAACCCCTCCGACTCCCGCAATGGCCGACGACGACTTCGGACTTGCCTTATACGTCGCCGTTGGCGGCTCACACCTGCCACCACGGCGGGTCTCCCGCACTGGGACCGATCAACTTCCACCACATGCCACCTCTGCTACCCCGGAAGACCCGATGGGACGCTCTCGTTGTCTCTTCCCACCGCCGGCGGCCTTCCCCGACTGTCCAACGGGTCGGCGTCTTCGCTTTGTTCACGAGGCTACGTCCAGGTTCGTTTGCGCTGCGGCCTGCGGTTTTGCATCATCGGAACTCAGGACCCCCGGTTACCCGGACGCCGCTCCGCGACACTACAAAGGTGCCCGAGCAACTCCTTTGGCGGGACTTAAAACCGCTATTTAATCAGCCTGTTACGGCATACGGACAGTTTACTTGCGAGAGTTGCCGGGGCCGGTCCTCCGTGACCTACGGGGTCCAGGTTTTCGCCGACGACCTTGAGACCGGCGCGGAGGAGCCGATCTTTTCGACCTGTATCACCTTTGTCCGGCTCGACGAGACCGGACGCAAGATCCCGATCGATTGAGCGCCGGTCGCGGCCCCTGTCGATCGCCCCGTTCATTCGCCAGCCGAGGGAAAGCGCGTGTTTTCGTTCAAGAGACTGCTATTGATCCTGGGACTAGGCTTCGCTTGCATCGCGGGGGCCTACCAGGGAGATGACCGAGAGGCGTTGGTGACCGTGCCAATGCAAACCAGACGCTGTCTGGTGGAAGGAACCTTCTCGTGCCAGGAATACGAATATACTTATAGTGTAAAAGGGATTTCCTGTACCGAGGATTGTCTGGCCTATAGCCGCTTGAAGAGCTGCCAACTGACGAACCGCTGCGAATGGGATCAGGCGAGTGGTTGCTTTCGCAAGCATGTCTGCATCGAGCTAAGCACGCTGAACACCTGCACGCGCTGGGAGACCGATGCGGTCTGCGAGTGAGCGGCGCGCCGCGCGAAACGCTTTTTCCCCACGGCCCGTTAGGGATACTCGGCCGGCTCGCCGACGTGCTTGAGAATCCGCCGCACCGGAGCGGCCTCGGTAATGAACGCGACGATGCGCATGTTGGCACCGCAGTTCG
>JBATOB010000099.1:0-4742 GCA_049290655.1 Chromatiaceae bacterium
GCCAGCAGGGTCGCCTGGAGGATGTTGAGGGTATCGATCTCCCCGGGGCTAGCGCTGGCAACCGACCAAGCCAGGGCAACCTGCTGAATTACCGGCTCCAGGGCGGCGCGCCGGGCGGCGGACAGGCGCTTGGAGTCATCCAGGCCCGGAATGGGCCGGGCGGGATCGAGGATGACGGCGGCGGCGGTGACGGGGCCGGCCAGGGGCCCGCGACCCGCCTCGTCAATCCCGGCGATCAGGACCGCGGTGAGCCCGGGGGCCGAGCCTGGCGCCATCAAGAGGCCGCAACCAGTTCCAGCAAGGCCCGGGAGGCCTGGCGACCGGCGTCGAGGCGCAGTTGCCGATGGATCCTGGCGTAGGTCTCCTGGATCTCGGTCAGCCGCGGTTCATCCTCCAGAAGCGCCAGCAGGGCTGGCCCCATCAGTTCCGCCCGACATCGGTCCTGGATGAATTCCGGGGCCAGTTCCCGGCCGGCCAGGATATTCGCCATGGCGACCTGGGGGACCTTGATGAGGTTGAACACCTTGACCAGGCGATAAGCGAAGGCGTCGAGCCGGTAGCCCACCACCATGGGGCGTTTCAGGAGCAAGGCCTCCAGGGTGGCGGTGCCGGAGGCGGTCAGGACGGCATCGGCGGCAATCATGGCCTCCCGCCCCCGGCCATCGACCAGGGTCAGGGGGACCTGCAGGCCGGTCTTTGCCAGAATGTCTTCAAACAAGCCCCGCAGGCGCGGGGATACCAGCGGCACCACGAAGGCGAGCCCGGTTTTATGCCCCTGGCACCAGGCGGCCGTCTCGATGAAGGGACGCGCCAGGAGTTTGACCTCACTGACGCGACTGCCCGGCAGGAGGGCGATCACCGGGCCTGACAAGGGCAAACCCAAGGCCTGACGGGCCGCGCCCCGATCCGTTTCGAGGGGGACCTCGTCCGCCAGGGGGTGACCGATGTAGCGCGCGGCCACGCCTCGTTCGCGCAGGAAATCCTCCTCGAAGGGGAAAATGCTCAGGACCAGATCGACGGCGGAGCGCAAGCCCTTGACCCGCCCGGGCCGCCAGGCCCAGACCGTAGGGCTGACCAGGTGGGCGGTGGGGATACCCGCCCGGCGCAGGCGCCGCTCCAGGGTCAGGTTGAAATCGGGGGCGTCCACGCCAATGAAGAGGTCCGGCGGATGGGCAAGAAAATAGTCGCCAAGCTGGCGCCGCAGACGCAGAACCTCGGGCAGGTGCCTGAGAACCTCGACCAGCCCCATGACGGACAGGCGCTCCTGATCGAGCAGGGTCTCGCAACCAGCCTCGGTCATGCGCGGTCCGGCCACGCCGATGAAGCTGATATCGGACCGCGCCTCACGCAGGGCATGGATGACACCGGCGGCCAGCTGATCACCGGAGGGCTCGTTGGCGACGATGCCGATGCGCATCCGGCGCGACGGGCTCAGCGCACAAAGCCGCGAGGGCTATTGGCGACAAAATCCGCTAGATGATCGACCTCCGGGCTCCGGAGGGCGTGCATGGCCACCACGGCCTCCGCCAACCTTTTCTTGGACTTGTAGAGCAGACGAAAACCCTGCTTGATGGCGGCGATGGCCTCGGGTTTGAAGTTTCGCCGGCGCAGGCCCTCGGAGTTGATGCCGCGCGGGTGCGCTGGATGGCCGTTGACCAGGACGAAGGGCGGGATATCCTGGGCCACGACGGAACCGCCGCCGGAGAAACAGTGGGCACCGATGCGGCAGAATTGGTGGATGATAGTGAAGCCACCGAGGATGGCCCAGTCCTCCACACTCACATGACCCGCCAGGGTGGTGGCATTGGCCATGATGATGTTGTCGCCGATCAGGCAATCGTGGGCAACATGGACATAGGCCATGAAGAGATTGTCGCTACCGATCCGGGTCACCCCCAGACCTTGGGCCGTGCCCCGATGCAGGGTGACGAACTCGCGGATGACATTGCGATCCCCCACCTCCAGCCGCGTCTCCTCGCCAGCGTATTTCTTGTCCTGGGGATCCTCGCCCACGGAGGCGAACTGAAAGATGCGATTATCGTAACCGATGTCGGTGGGTCCACGCAGGACGGCGTGGGGACCTATCGAGGTGCCACGACCAATCCGCACCCGGGGCCCGATGATGACATAGGGTCCGACCTCGACACCCTCGTCGAGTTCGGCGGCGGAGTCGATGATGGCGGTGGGATGGATCATGCCTAGAAATCCCGCGCGGTGCACATGATCTCGGCGGAGGCCGCCAGCTTGCCATCCACATGGGCCTCGCCCGTGAACATCCAGATGGCGCGCCGTACGGCCCGCAGTTTGACGGTCATGATGAGCTGGTCGCCAGGTTCCACCGGGCGCTTGAAGCGGGCCTTGTCGATGCCAACGAAATAGTAAAGTTTGGAGCCGACCTCATCGGGCCGGGATTCCATGGCCAGCAGCCCAGTGGCCTGGGCCATGGCCTCGATGATGAGGACGCCCGGCATGATGGGCCGAGTGGGGAAATGGCCGGTAAAAAAGGGCTCGTTGAAGGTCACGTTCTTCAAGGCCACGAGATAATCGTCGCGCTGGAAATCCAGCACCTTGTCGACCAACAAAAAGGGATAGCGGTGCGGCAGATGACCGAGCACCTCGTGAATATCCATCGTGTTCAAGGCTGTCTCCCTTGGGTGAAGGGGGGCTGGCAGGGGAAGAGCCGCGGCGGGAGGCCGGCTATTCCGAGTCCTGTTCCACTCCCTGGATCAATTTTGCCAGCTCGGCCTCGAGGTACTTGACGCGCCGCGTCAGATCGTCGAGATGGCGGAAGCGCGCGGCGTTGCGTCGCCAGTCCGCGTTCGACATGGCTGGGATGCCGCTGCTATAGACGCCAGGTTCCGGGAAGGAGCGCGTGACCATCGCCATCCCGGTGAAATGCACGTTATCGCCGATCTCCAGATGCCCGGCCATGCCCACGGCCCCGGCGATGGTGCAATCGCGACCAATGTGGGTGGAACCCGAAATGCCGGAGCAGGCCGCCATGGCGGTATTTTCGCCGATGCGGCAGTTGTGGCCAATCTGGATCAGGTTGTCGAGCTTGGCCCCGGCCTCGATCACGGTATCCGTCAGGGCGCCGCGATCCACGCAGCTATTGGCGCCGATCTCAACATCATCCCCGATGTCCACCCCCCCCAGTTGGGGCATGCGGAACCAGCGCGTACCATCCCGCGCGAAACCAAAGCCATCCCGGCCAATGACGCAACCGGGCTGTAGCAGGGCGCGGCGGCCCACCCGCACCCCGGCGCAGAGGGTGACCCGCGCCACCAGTCGCGCCTCCTCGCCGATGCGGCAATGGGCGCCAACGACGGAACCCGGCCCGATGAAGGCACGGGGGCCGATCTCGACCCCCTCCTCCACCACGGCACCGGGACCAACCCAGGCGCTGGGGTCCACCTGGGCCGAGACCGCCACCACGGCACTGGGGTGGCGGCCCGCGGGTACCTCGGGGGGAGGATGGAGGAGCCAGCCCGCCTTGGCATAAGCCAGGTAGGGGTTATCGCCGATCAGGACCGCGACCGGGCAATGCTCGCGGTCACCGGGGCCGAGGATCACGGCGCCCGCGCGGGTCAGGCCCAAATCGGCGCGATATTTTTTGTCGGCATAGAAACAGAGGTCCCCTGGACCGGCATCGGCCAGGGTCGCAATACGATCAACCCTGGTATCCGGGTCTCCCTCTAAGCTGAGACCAAGTTGCTGGGCGAGTTCTCCGAGGGAATAGTCCAAGATAATGATCGCCGGAACGAGGAAAGGGGTCGGGTTATGCGCCTACTTGGCCTGGTGTTTGGCCCGCATCCGTTCCACCACCTCGTCCGAGATGTCGATGCGTTCACTGAAATAGAAGACGTCCTTGCCGCTGACGATGAGGTCTATGCCCCGTTGCTTGGCCAGTTCGGTCACCACCTCCTCCACCTGCTTGCCGAGCTTGGTGCGCATCTCGTTCTGGCGGAGGGTGAGGTCCTCCCGCGCCTCGCCTTGAGCGTACTTGAGCTTGCGATCCCGGTTACGGATATCGTTGGTAAGGCGTTGGGCCTCCTCGGTGCTCATGAGTGCGGCATCCCGATCCAGACGTGCCTGCAAGGCCGTCAGTTCTTCCTGCTGTTCCCGCAACTTTTTCTCGCGATCAGCGACCGCTTGCTGCAACTCATTGCGCGCCTGCTCGTACTGGGGCGATCGCTCCACGATGCGGTCAGGGTCGATCACGGCTATCACGTAGTCCGCCGCCAGGACTTGAGTCCCCATGGGCCCCAACAGACAGCCCAGGGTCAGGAGAAAGCGAAACCTCGACATGATGCTCATCACCCTAGAAGGCGGAGCCCAAACCAAACTGGAAGACCTGGGTCTGGTCACCTTCCTTCTCGTTAATCGGGTAGGCGACACTGGCGAAGATGGCCCCGACGGGCGACAGCCAGACCACGGACACCCCCGTCGAATAGCGCAGGTCTTCCAGGGCAAAACCATCGGGCGCGATCAAACCATTCATGGAAGAGGTTGTCCAGACATTGCCAAAGTCAAAGAAGGCGCTGAGCCGGATGGTATCGGCGAAACCTCCGGAAATGGGCGGCGGCATGAAGATTTCCATACCCCCTATGATTTTGATGTTACCGCCAATGGGATCGCCTTCCCCAGCCACCTCGCGCGGGCCCAGGGTATTCTCTTCCCAGCCACGCACCGACCGGGGGCCGCCGGCGTAGAAGTTCTCGAAGAAGGGCATGGTGGTGGTG
>JBATOB010000100.1:0-5139 GCA_049290655.1 Chromatiaceae bacterium
GCCGAGTGCGAAAGGCGCCACCATGCTGGCCGTGGCGACATAGGTGACGACGCGGCGGTTCTGTCGGTCCAACAGATGGGCAAAATCGAACTCCAGGCCAATCTGGAACATCAGCAGGATCAGGCCGATCTGGGACAACATCTGCATGGGTGCGGGCGGCGCCGAGCGAAAGACGTACTCGAAGACCTCCGGCGCCAGCAAGCCAAACAGGGAAGGCCCGAGCAGGATGCCGACGATGATCTCGCCCACCGCCGGGGACTGCCCGATCCGGTGCGCGACCTCCCCGCCCAGCCGCGCGGCCAGTATGATCACGGTTAATTGCAGCAGGGTGAAGAACAACAGGGCCTCGGTCTGATGGACCGCGAGGGCGTGCGCGGATGCCGTCATATCATGCCTCCGTTCACCGAGATGATCTGGCCCGTGATATAGCTGGCCTGGTCGGAGACGAGAAATCCCACCAGGTCCGCCACCTCCGCCGGTGTCCCGGCCCGCTTCATGGGCACCATGGCGGCGATGCTCTTGGCGTCGAAAACCCCGTCGATCATATCGGTCTGAATGATGCCCGGGGCCACGGCGTTCACGGTGATACCGCGGCTGGCAAGCTCCAGGGACAACGACTTGGTGGCGGCGTGCAGCCCCCCCTTGGCGGCGGCGTAGTTCACTTGGCCGCGGTTGCCGATCAGCCCGGCGATGGAGGTGATGTTGACGATACGCCCCCAGCGGCCGCGGATCATGGGCATGATCAAGGGCTGGGTGACATGAAAAAACCCGTGCAGAGACACATCCAGCACCCGGTGCCACTGGCCAGGACCCATGCCGGGGAAGACGGCATCGTCATGCACGCCGGCATTGTTGACCAGGATCTGAATCGGCGCGTCCGCGACCAGGGCCTCAAGGACGACACGACTGGCTTCGGTGTCGGTGACGTCGAAGGCGATGGCCTCGGCCGCGCCACCCATCCTGGAAATTTCTTCCGCCAGCGCGACGGCCTTGGCCAGGTTCAGGTTGGCGTGGACGTAGACGTAACAGCCGTCAGCGGCCAACCGTCGACAGATCGCCGCGCCGATGTCGCCGCTGCCGCCGGTGACGAGGGCGCGCTTCATGTTGGTTTTCCCAGCTTCGCCGCATCCAGCACCACCGCGACGCGACCGCTCAACAGCAGGTGCTCCCCGGCGGAAATGCTGAAGCCGTACAGGATGGTGTTGTCGTCGCCGGAGAGGCGCTCGGCCTCGACGATCAGATCCGCATCGATGTCATCCAGTCGTGCCACATACAGTTCGACCCCGCGCGCGCTGGTAAGATAACCGGCGCGCGGCGGCGCATCGGGCGCCGCCAGCAGGGCGCCATGGGCCGCCATGGCCTGGGCGGCATACTCGATGCCGCAAGCGGCCCCCAACCGGCCGTGGGCACGCAGGGGGTTATCCAGGGCGCGGTGGCTCGCGGCCGTGCAGCGGATGCGGTGTGTATCCCAGGCCTCGACGTGGTCCAGCAGGCACATGCGGCCCTGGTGCGGGAGGTGGGCAAGCAGCCAGGTGCGCCCTAGCGGCATGGCTCGACATCCACTGCCAAGCTAATCGGTTCCAGGTATTCCAGGATCACCCGACCGGCACGGCCCCGGGCCAGCGCCTGCAGCAGGGGCAGGCCACGCGCCGAGGGGATCTGGCGGCGCAGGGCCTCCAGGTCCGGATTCGCCATCCGGTTCAAGGGCGCCTCTACCAAATCGACTTGCAGGCGGGCCAGGGAGTTGGGGCCTTGTTGCGGCATCAACGCCAGGGCCAGACCGAAAGCAGCCGGTAGCGGGCGTTTGGCGTGCAACGGCTCGGGGTGTGGCGCTTCGTAGGTCACCAGCAGGGTGCCAACGCTATCGACCGCCACCTGGATGAGTGCCTCCAGCAAACCCGCCCCAAGGCTGCCGTCATAGGCGCACAGCACCGTGGCTGGGGTCATGGCCCCAGACGCGATGCCCCAATAGCCGGCCGCGGCGTTGTGTACCGAATTGTGGAAGCGGGTGGGGGAGATGAGGCGATCCTCCGACGCCAATACCCGACAGATGGCGTCGCAGTTGTCGCCATCCGCGTCAGAAGAGGAGAACACGGCGGCCAGTTGCTTGGCATCCAACCGCGCGGCGGCGATGGCCTCTTGCGCCACGGCCAGGGCGACCTTGACGGCCAGGCCGACGCGGCGACGTTCGGGGGGGGGAAGCGCCACGGGGGGCGGCATCATGATTGGCCTGGGTTCATAGTCCGCCGCACCGGTCAGGATTGGCTGTGCCGCCGCCCAGTTGTCCAGGCCCGGACCTAGAAGGCCAACACCGTCGATCCATCCGGTGAGCGTGGCTGTGGTGGGGGAGGCCATATCAGCCTGCGCGTCCCAGCACCAGGCTGCAATTGGTTCCGCCGAAGCCGAAGGAATTGCTCATCACCCGGCGCGGCGCAATATCGCTATTGGCGGTCAGATATTGGATAGGAATGGCGGAATCAAGGTGGAGGGTGTTGATGCCCCCCGGCAGGAAAGCCTGTTGCAGGGCCAAGGCGCTAATAACGGCTTCCAGGCCGCCCGCCGCCCCCAGGGTATGCCCCGTCGCGCCCTTGGTCGAGCTGCATGGCGTCTGGGCGCCGAACAGGGCCAGCACGGCCTTACCCTCAGCGGCATCGTTGCTCGGCGTCGCGGTACCGTGGAGGTTGATGTAGTCGATGTCGGCGGCTTGCAAAGCTGCCGATCGCAGGGCGGCGGCCATGGCCAACTTAGCGCCCAGTCCTTCGGGGTGTGGTGCGGACATGTGATAGGCATCGCTGGACTCACCGGTGCCCAGCAGCAGCACGGCATCGGCGTCGAGGCTCGGCCCGGCCCGCTCCAGCAGGACAAAAGCGGCGGCCTCACCGATGGAGAGGCCCTTGCGGTTGGTATCGAAGGGCCGGCAGGCTTCTGGTGAGAGCAGTTCCAGGGCATTGAAGCCGTACAGGGTCGTCAGGCAGAGCGAGTCCACGCCACCCACGATGGCCGCATCGATGCCGCCGGCCGCCAGCATACGGGCGGCAGAGGCGAACACCTTGGCGCTCGATGAGCAGGCGGTGGAGACTACCACGGCCGGTCCTTCGAGGCGGAACCAATGGCGAACGAAATCGGCCACCGAATAGGTGTTGTGGGTGGTGCGGTAGATGAAGTCGTCCGGTAAGGCGCCCGTGGTCGGTTCCCGCCGGCGGTAGGCCTGCTCGGTCTGCAGAACGCCGGCGGTGCTGGTACCGAGCAGGACACCCACCCGCCGCCGGCCATGCCGGGCAATGGCCGCCTCGACGGCGGAGCTAAAGCCGTCCTGTTGCAGGCCCAGAAAGGCAATGCGGTTGTTGCGGCATTCGTATTCGGCTAGGAAGGCCGGCAAAGGGGAATCGTCCACCTTCGGCACCTCGCCGACATGCGTTTCGAGATCGTTTATCGTCTCGAAATGGCAAGGAGCCAGGCCGCCGCGTTGCTGGCGCAATGCTGTCAGGGTCGCTCCGAGGCCGTAGCCGAGGCAACTGCTGGCGGTGAAGTGGGAAAGGTGGACAGAAGTCACGAGGGGAGATTGGCTGTCTGCGGTTGCGTTGACCTAGGTCCCCGCCCGGCCTTCTCGCCCAACCGAGCAATCAGCATGACGTTGGCGAAAGGCAAATCACCGCTCATGGGGGCGGTCTCGACGCGAAACCCCAACGCCTCCAGTGCCCGTATCCAGTCAGGCAGGCGACGGCAATGCAGGGGGGGCAGGCGGTTACCACGGAAGAAGGCCACCGTGCGATCGATCCAGTTGCTTAGTTGGAATCCCAGACCGGCGCCGGCGTCTCCCACCCGGGTCAAGAAAAGGCCGTTGGGCGGTAGGGCGGCACGTACCCGTCGCAGGACGTCGTCCTGCGACGGGCCATCAACGTAATGCATAGCGTCCATAATCACCACCACATCCGCTTGGCCAAAATCCACATGGCGCATATCGCCCTCTTCGAACCAGGCTCGCCCTCCCAGGGCAAGCTGTGCCCGTTTCACATCCTTCGTCAACAGATCAACACCACGGAAGTCTGCCACCCGCGGGGGGGCGGGCCACTCCGCCGACCAGTCACCGGCATCATACAGTTGCCGGGCGGACAGCAGCCAGGCCGCCAGCAGTCCCTGACCACAGCCCAGATCAAGGATGCGGGTGTCGTCTGGGAACAGCTCGCGCTCCAACATGCCAACGAACACCGGGTCGTTGCCAAGCTTGCCGCGAGCGAAGTGGTAGGCGAATTTACCGGCGGCCCGATAAGGCTCGCTGGCATGGTCGATGAGGCGTTTCCGCAGGGCCTCGGGGCCCGGCGTCATGGAGGGGGTCATGGCGCGGAGTTATTCAGTGCGGACCGCAGGATAATCGTCTTGAGGCCGGCGGCCGCGGCTGCTTCCAGTACTCCGGGCAGAACGGCGAGGATTATCGGCTGACCGGTGACGGTGCGGGCGGCGTTGCCGTCATGCAGGAGCAGGATGTCGCCGGCGGCGAGGTCACTGGTCAAACGACGTACCACATCATCCGCGTTCCGGTTGCGGGTGTCATAGCCGTGTCTGGGCCCAAATGGCCAGATGGAGGCAGTGCGGGGCTGGGATGGGTTCCAAGAAGGGTTGGGCAGGTGCCCGCCGGGTGGCCTCCAAGCCAGCCAGAGCAGAATCGCCAAGGGGGTGTCGGGGAGACAGCGACCCAAGGGGCGGAAAGGTAGCATCCGCTGAGGTGGCAACGCTGTAACGCGCCAGGGCAGGGTAAGAGGTGGCCCCGGCGGCGGCAATGGTCCAGCGGACCGCGCGGACCAGAGCAAGCCTCACTTTAGTCCTGGCCACTGCGAAGTGCTCGGTGAGACCGGCGAGGCTGGCGAGAGGACTGAAGATGCGGACATTGTCCGCACTGCCCGCACGCAACTGGAAACCGAAACGCTTGGAGACGACAAGGCCCCCTTCCAGAATGTCGATGGAATCGAGGCCCAACCCATCGCCGTATAGGGGGGCACCGGGCTGTATCGCTGCCGACGCATGTTAAGTTTAAGGGCGGCGGCGATGAGCCGGACGACCTCGTCTTGCCGCTCACGATTGGCTTCAGACATGGTCACTTAGTAATCCTTGTGGATCAAGCCATAGCGCGCTGGGCTCAGC
>JBATOB010000101.1:0-3591 GCA_049290655.1 Chromatiaceae bacterium
GGCGGGTGCTGGGGGCGTGCAGCAACTTGTTGGTGAGGGTGTGGGCCAGGAAGGTCAACACCTCCTCCGCCGGCTTGCCGGCCTCCAAGCGGCGGAGGGCCTGGGCGAGAACCTGGTCACGGAGACATTCGGCGTTGTGGCGGTAGCCCTGGATCAGGTCGGTGGCATCGAGCGAGCGTAGCCAGGCCAGGAATTCGCCCGCGTGGAAGTCGATGATTTCGCGCGCGGCCTCGGCGGCGGCCTGGCGTGAGCGCAGGCCGTCCTCGACTACATCCTGGAGATCGTCCACGGTGTAGAGATAAACGTCGCTGAGTTCGCTCACCTCCGGCTCGATATCGCGCGGCACGGCGATATCGACCATGAACATGGGCCTGTGCTTGCGGGCCTTGAGGGCTCGCTCCACCGTACCCTTGCCGAGCACGGGGACCGGGCTGGCGGTGGAGGAGATGATGATATCCGCCTCGGGCAGATGGGCGCCCAGCTCCGCCAGGGAGATGGCGAAGCCGCCGAATTCGGTGGCCAGGGCATGGGCCCGCTCGACCGTGCGGTTGGCGACGATGATGCGACCGATGCCATGCTGGCGCAGATGACGGGCGGCCAGTTCGATGGTCTCGCCCGCGCCGATGAGGAGGGCGGTCTGGTCCTTGAGGTCGCTGAAGATCTGCCGCGCCAGGCTGACGGCGGCGAAGGCGACGGACACCGGGCTATTGCCGATGGCGGTATCCGTGCGCACCTGCTTGGCGACGGCGAAGGTATGTTGGAAAAGGCGCCCCAGGAGCTTGCCGGCGGTGCCGTGATCGCGGGCGCACTGGAAGGCGGTTTTGACCTGCCCGAGGATCTGGGGCTCGCCAAGGACCATGGAATCCAGACCGCTGGCTACCTCCAGCAGATGGATCACCGCCTCGCGATCCACATGGGTGAAGAGGTAGGGGGCGATCCGCGCGGCCTCCAGCCCGTGAAAGCGGGCGAGCCAGTCGCTGACGCTTTCCTGGCGCGTACCGGACAAGACGCAATAAATCTCGGTGCGGTTGCAGGTGGACAGGATGGCGCCCTCGCTGAGGACCGGATCCTCGGCCAGGCTACGCAAGGCACCGGCCAGGATATCGGGCCCAAACGCGATGCGTTCGCGGATTTCCACCGGGGCGGTTTTGTGATTGAGGCCAACGGCCAGTAGGGTCATGGTGCGCCTTGCGCTGGTAAAATCGGTGCGATTCTTGGATATTGACGCCTAGGATGCAAGTCTTGCTTGGGATTTCTCTTGATTTTGGCCGCGGCAACCTGATTTTAGTGCCGTATCGCGGGTACTGTTTTGGTCGCGGAACCGGCGGGTTATACTGACAGTCCAACCGCTCGTTATCCTCCTCTATCCTCCCTTCGCCACCTTATCTCTGTTTTTCGACATCCATGCGTTTAGCTATCTTGCTGTCAGCCGTGCTCTGTTCGTGGGCATTCCTGCTACCCGATCTCCTCGGGGCCCAGGAGGCATCCCCGGCCATGAAGACATCCTCCTCCCCCGCGGCGGCGGCCGTCGGGACCCCGCCGGGCCTGACCAAGACGCTCGTCTATGCCGTCCTGGCCGGCCAAATCGCCGCCCAGCGTGGCGAGCACCTGGCGGCCTTCGAACACCTGTCGCGGGCGGCCCAGTTGGCGCGGGACGAGGACCTGGCGGAAAAGGCCGCGCGCTCGGCCCTGGCTTCGAACCAGGACGAAGCCGTGGGGCGGGCGGTCGCCCTCTGGCTGGAGATTGCCCCCGAGTCCCTCTCCGCTCATCAAATCGCCGCCTTTGTTCGCCTGCAGGACGAGGACCTGGAAGGTGCCATGTACCACCTGCGGCGGCTGGTCAATCTGACCTCGGACGAAGGCGAGAGTGGTTTTGTGCAGTTGGCGCGCCTGGTCCACAAGCTGCGGCCGCCGGGGCAGCGCATGGAACTCATGGAGCAACTGACCCAGGGCGAGCCGGACAACGCCGACGCCTGGTTTGCCCGCGCCTTGGTGGCGGCGGGTTCCGAGCGCCAGGACGAGGCCGTGACCGCCGCTCGACGCGCCACCGAGCTGCGGCCAGACTGGATCGAACCCCGCCTGTTTCTAGTCCAACTGCTCAAGGATGCGGACCGTCAGGAGGAGGCCAGGGCTACCCTGGAGCGCTTCGTCGCCGAGAATCCGCGCGACCAGGGGCTGCAAACCCTCTACGCGCAATTTCTGGTGGATGACAAGGAGCTGGATCGTGCCCGGGAGGTTTTTGCCGGTATGTTGGTGGAATCACCCCGGGAGCCCGACGTGCTCTTCGCCTTGGGCATCCTGTCCCTGCAACTCGAGGATCTGGCCTCCGGGCGCGACTATTTCACCCGGCTGCGCGAGACCGAGGAGCGCCGGGATGACGCCGCCTACTACCTGGGCCGGCTGGAGGAGCTCGATGGCAAGCCGGAGGCGGCGGCTGCCTGGTACCTCAAGGTCCGGGGGGAGCATGCCCAGGATGCCCGCATCCGCCTGGCTCGCCTCGAGGCCAAGGGTGGCGATCTGGACAAGGCCCGCGAGCGGTTGCGGTTGATGCGCGATCAGAGTCGCAAGGATGCCGTCATGCTGTTTATGGTCGAAGCCGAGCTCTTGACCGAGATGGATCGTAAGCCGGAGGCCCTCAAGGTCTATGACGCCGCCTTGGAGGCCCATCCGGATGATCCGGAACTCCTCTACGCGCGTGGCTTGCATGGCGCCGCCATGCAGCGTCTGGACGTGCTGGAGGCCGACCTGGGTCGTCTCCTGGAGATCGACCCCGATCATGTCGACGCCCTCAACGCGTTTGGCTATTCCCTGGCGGATATGACCGACCGCCATCAAGAGGCGCTGGCCCTGATCCAGCGGGCCTTGGCCCTCAAACCCGATGAGGGGGCGATTCTGGATAGCATGGGTTGGGTCCATTATCGCCTCGGCAACCTGGAACTGGCCCTGGACTATTTGCGCCAGGCCAGCGCCAAGATCCCGGATGATCCCGAGGTCGCCGCTCACTTGGGCGAGGTCCTCTGGGCCCTGGGTCGGCACGACGAGGCCTGGCAAGCATGGGAGCAAGGGCTGGCAAAGGCCCCGGAACATGCTTATCTGCTCAAGGTTGTTGGCCGTCACCGCGTTAGCCAGAATGGTTTCAAGCCGTGACGGGCGCGCCATGGCCGGCGCCGGGCAAGCTTAATCTCACCCTGCGGGTGCTGGGACGGCGCGAGGATGGTTATCATCGCCTGCAAACCCTGTTTCAGTTCATCGACTATGGCGACTGGCTCTCTTTTGCCCCTCGCGCCGACGGCCAGATTCGGCTATTGACCGAGATCCCGGGTGTCTCCGCCGCGTCCGATCTCAGTGTTCGCGCCGCCCACCGGCTCCAAGCGGCTACCGCTTGCAAGCTGGGCGCCGATCTGATCATCGACAAGCGGTTACCCCTGGGTGGGGGGCTGGGCGGGGGCAGTTCCGACGCCGCTACCACCCTGGTTGCCCTCAACCGGATCTGGGGCACCGGCTTGTCCGAGGACGAACTGGCGGTGTTGGGCCTGGCGTTGGGGGCGGATGTTCCCGTTTTTGTGCGCGGTCGGGCGGCCTGGGGCGAGG
>JBATOB010000102.1:0-8925 GCA_049290655.1 Chromatiaceae bacterium
GTCACCAGGGACAAGGCCATCAGTATCACTACCAGCAACCCCAGGCGCGTATCGGCTAAGCCCCTGACCATCACTGCACCACCAAATTGACCAGCTTGTTGGGGACCAGGATCACCTTGCGCACCTGGGCCTCGCCCAGGAAGCGGCGCACATTGTCGTTGTCCAGGGCGGCCCTTTCCACGGCCTGGCGATCGGCAACGGCGGGCACCAGGATCTTGCCGCGCACCTTGCCGTTGACCTGGATCACGTATTCCAGGGTATCCCGGCGCAGGGCCTCCTCGTCCACGGCGGGCCAGGGAGCGCGCAGGATATCGTCACCCAGGCCCAACTCGCGCCAAAGATGGTGACTCAGGTGGGGCGCGATGGGGGCCAGCAGCCGCAGGACGATGCCGAGACCCTCGCGCGTGAGCTCCGCGCCGGCCGCGCGCCCCCGGTCCAGCTTGTGGAGGGTATTGACCATGGTCATGCAGCCCGAGACCACGGTATTGAATTGATGTCGTTCGTAATCGAAGAGGGCTTTCTTGAGGGCGGCATGGATCTCGTGGCGCGCCTCCCCGGGCTCCAGGCCACCATCCGCCTCCCGGCCCTCTCGCTGCTCGTCCTGGGCCAGGGCCCAGACCCGCTTGAGGAAGCGGGAGGCCCCCTCCACGCCCTCGTCGTTCCATTCCAGGGACTGCTCCGGCGGGGAGGTGAACATGGTGTAGAGACGCACGGTATCGGCGCCATAGCGATCCGTCAGCACCTGAGGATCGACCCCGTTGTTCTTGGACTTGGACATCTTCTCGATGCCCCCAAAGACGACGGGCTGGCCGTCGGCCCGGAGCCGGCCCCGCGCCAGCCGGCCCCGCTCGTCCCGCTCTACCTCCACATCCGCGGGATTGAACCACTGCTTGCGACCCTCGCCATCCTCGCGATACCAGGTCTCGGCCACCACCATGCCCTGGGTGAGCAGCTTGGTGAAGGGCTCGTCGCAGTCCACCAGGCCCTCGTCCCGCATCAGCTTGTGGAAAAATCGGGCATAGAGGAGGTGCAGGACGGCATGCTCGATACCGCCGACGTACTGATCGACCGGCAACCAGTAGCGGGCGCGCTCGTCCAGCATGGCGGTGTCGCAGTGGGGAGAACAATAGCGGGCGTAGTACCAGGAGGACTCGAAGAAGGTATCGAAGGTGTCGGTCTCCCGGGTCTCGCCGCCGCCCAGCTCGGAGAAGGCCGACATCTTCTTGAGGGGCGAGCCCGAGCCATCGACGATGACGTCCTCCGGCAGCCGCACCGGCAAATGGGTCTCGGCGCGCACCTGGCCATCCGCCGCATGGATCACCGGCAGGGGGCAGCCCCAGTAGCGTTGCCGGGAGACGCCCCAGTCGCGCAGGCGGAAGTTGACGCGCCGACCGCCCCGGCCCCGCTCCTCTAGCCAGGTGGCGATGGCGGCGCAGGCCTGGGCGGAGTCGAGCCCATCGAAGGGACCCGAGTCGCGCAGTATACCCTTCTCGGTGTAAGCTTCGGCCTCGATGCCGCAGGGCGAGCCATCGGCGGCGAAGATCACCTGCCTGCGGGGGATGCCGTATTTAGCGGCGAACTCCCAGTCGCGCTGGTCATGGGCCGGGACGGCCATAACGGCCCCCGTGCCGTAGCCCATGAGGACAAAATTGGCGGCGAAGATGGGCACGGGCGCCTCGGTGATGGGATGCAGGGCATCCAGGCCGAGGGCATGGCCCTTCTTTTCCATGGTCTCGATCTCGGCCTCGGAGACGCCACCTTGCCGGCATTCCTCGATGAAGGCCGCCAGACCGGGATCGGCCTCGGCCGCCCGCCGCGCCAAGGGGTGTTCGGCGGCGACGGCCACATAGGTCACGCCCATGAGGGTATCCGGACGGGTGGTATAGATGCCGAGCTTCTCATCCGAGCCGGAGATACCAAAGTCCATGTGGACGCCCTCGGAGCGGCCGATCCAGTTGCGCTGCATGGCCCGCACCTGGTCCGGCCAGCCGTCGAGGCCGTCGAGGGCGTCCAGGAGTTCCTGGGCATAGGCGGTGATGCGCACGAACCACTGCTCGATCTCGCGCTTCTCCACCGGGGCGCCCGAGCGCCAGCCCTTGCCATCGATGACCTGCTCATTGGCCAGCACGGTGCGATCCACCGGGTCCCAGTTCACCATGGACTTGGCACGGTAGGCCAAACCCTTGTCCATAAGGCGCCCGAACAGCCATTGCTCCCAGCGGTAGTAATCCGGATCGCAGGTCGCCAATTCCCGGTCCCAGTCATAGCCAAAACCCAGGCTCTTGAGCTGGGCCTTCATATAGGCGATGTTGGACTTGGTCCATTGGGAGGGTGGGATGCCATGCTGGATGGCGGCGTTTTCCGCCGGCAGCCCAAAGGCGTCCCAGCCCATGGGCTGCAGGACGTTCTTGCCGAGCATGCGCTGGTAGCGGGCGATGACGTCGCCAATGGTGTAATTGCGCACATGGCCCATATGCAGCTTCCCGGAGGGATAGGGGAACATGGCCAGGCAGTAGAACTTCTCGCGGCTGGGGTCTTCCACGGCCTTGAAGGATTGGGCTTGTTCCCAGTAGGTCTGGGCCGCCGTCTCGATGGCGCGCGGGTCGTATTCTTGTCGCATGGGTTGGCTTGGCTTCGGAGCGTGGGAAAATCAGGATACCGAGCGGCGGCGGCGGACGGCCTCGGCGAGTTCCTCCAGCAGGGGTTCGGTGTCATCCCAGCCGATGCAGGCATCGGTAATACTCTGACCATAGGTCAATTCGGTATCGGGGTGCCAGTCCTGGCGGCCCCCGACCAGATGGCTCTCGATCATGGCGCCCATGATCCGATGATCGCCCCGGGCGACCTGGCCGGCGACGTCCCGGCCCACATCCACCTGC
The DNA here is from genome assembly GCA_049290655.1 of Chromatiaceae bacterium. GTDB lineage: Bacteria > Pseudomonadota > Gammaproteobacteria > Chromatiales > Chromatiaceae > M0108. The sequence continues at coordinate 2,880 of JBATOB010000102.1, forward strand.
TTCTGCGGCTTCTTGCGGCTGTTAGCGTGGCTGAAGTCGATCATGAGGCGCGGCCGCAGCCCGGCGTCGTCCATCTCCTCCGCCGCCATGTTGACGCTCTCGGTGTCGTAGTTCGGCCGGGCACCCCCGCGCAGAATCACATGGGTATCCGGGTTACCGGCGGTGGCGAAGATGGCGGAGCGGCCTTCCTTGGTGACCGACAGGAAATGATGGGGATGGGCCGCCGCGTGCATGGCGTCGAGGGCGATGCGTAGGCTACCGCTGGTGGCGTTCTTGAAGCCCACGGGGCAGGACAATCCCGAAGACAGCTCGCGATGGCCCTGGCTCTCGGTGGTGCGGGCGCCGATGGCCCCCCAGCTTATGAGGTCGGCGATATATTGAGGGCTGATGAGATCGAGGAACTCAGTCCCCGCCGGTACGCCCAGGCCATTGATGTCCACGAGCAGGGAACGGGCCAGTTTGAGGCCCTCGTTGATCTCGAAACTGCCATCCAGGTGGGGGTCGTTGATGAGACCCTTCCAGCCCACCGTGGTGCGCGGCTTCTCGAAATAGACGCGCATGACAATCAGCAACTCTTTGTTGAGGCGGTCGCGGACCGGCAAGAGTCGCTCGGCGTAATCCCGGGCCGCGTTGACGTCATGCACCGAGCAGGGCCCCACCACCGCCAGCAGGCGGTCGTCCTGGTCGTGGAGAATGTCGCGAATGGCGCGCCGGGTATGGTGGACGGTGGCGGAGATGGCATCCGTCAGGGGGTAGAGCCGGATCAGGTCCTCCGGCGATATCAACTGCTTCATGGCGCGGATGCGTAGATCGTCGGTCTCGTAGCGCATGGGAGTCTCGTCTAATAGCGGGTAGGGGCACTGGCGGCGAGGGCCAGGTGCCAAGGGCGCTATCTTACGCTGTAATAACAGGAGCAGAAAAACCCTTTGGCCAGCGGCTGGGCGCGCACCTAGCCCCGGGGAGGCCTCGATGGCCCCGGATGGACGGCCCGAACCGGTACCGGTGACCGCCCGCCCATTGGAACCGATGGTACAATTCGGCCCATTTTCTAAACCCTTCTTGCAGGTCTTATCCCTCCCCGTGACCATCCGACGCGACCACCAGAGACCGCGCCAGGCTAGCAAGCCGATGGCGATCCTTACGCGAGACCCGGCCTTTGCCGCCGACCCCCTGCTGCGCGACACCCCCCACCAGGGCCGAGTTGCGCCAGTCCCTGGCCCTGCGCCAGGACCCTCTGACCGCGAGTCTTCTCGGCCTCCTCGCCGCCTAGACCCAAGCCCAAGCCAGGGCCGCCAGCACCTCAACCGAGTCACCATCCCCCGACGACTGGTACCTGACCTAACCTGACGCCACCCGTGGAGACTACCCTCATGCATCCGATAATGAAGGCATTTCTTGCCCTGACCACCCTAGCCGCCGGGTTATCCAGCCAGGCCTTGCTGGCGGTGGAAACCCCGCCCGCCCTGACCGGGATTGGCTGGTTATGGCAACAGACCCACATGAACAACGACGACCTCTTTCGCCCGGCCGAGCCTGGGAATTATCACCTGCGCTTTCTCGGGGATGGAACCCTCGCCATTCAGGCGGACTGCAACCGGGCCCAGGGTCGCTACGAGATTGAAGACCATCGCCTGCGGATCGAGATGGGGCCTATGACCCTCATGGCCTGTGGCGAGGCCTCCCTGGGGGATCGCTTCTTGGCCAATCTGGGCGGGGCCAATAGCTATTTTCTCCGGGACGGCAACCTCTTCATCGAACTTAAGTTCGACAGCGGCACCATGAAATTCAGTCCCCAGGCCCCGGGGCTGGTCGGCACCCGCTGGCGGGTGACGGGTGTCAACAATGGTCGGGGCGCCATGGAGGGCGTCCTCGGCGGCACTGAGCTGCATCTCGACTTTGGGGAGGGGGGTGCCCTGGACGGCTCGGCGGGATGCAACCATTTCAGCGCCTCCTTCGAAACCAGCGGCGACCGGATCACCATCGGCCCAGCCCTGGCCACCCGCAAATTCTGCCAGGACCCGCCAGGGGTGATGGCGCAGGAAACCGCCTTCCTGTCCGCCCTGCCCCAGGCCGCGCGCTTCGAGCGGACCGGCGATCGGCTGGAGATGCGGATGGCGGATGGTGCCCTGGCGGCCACCTTTACCCGACTGCAGGAATAAGGGCCGATGCCCCTGGCGGGATCAAGGGTCGATCGCCAGTTTGGAATACCCCAGTAGTCACGCTGATCCGCGAAGGCATGGTAGGCGGCTGACTGGGGAATGGGGCCAACGGATACGGATAGGAAATTAAACCGTGGATGTGTGCCAACTGGTTCAGCCGCGGTGACGAAGGCGATCAGGCGCAGCGCGGCGCCGCACTGTGGGCAGAGCAACAGCAAGCTGGCGGCATTAGCCGTTCCAGTCCGCGCGGTCGTCCCCGGCAATCCGCACCGCCGCATCGAGCGAAAAGCCACCATGCTCCCAACCGAGCACGTCCCGGGCATCCGCGGCCGAAAGCCCGCCGCTTGCGGGCAAGACAAGAGCCCAGACTCCAGGGTGTTGGACTCAGGTTCGAGGACTTACGCCAACGATGCTAAATTTCCTTTGCTTCACTCAGGATCGAGGCCAGCGCCAAGACATAGAGCGCCCCGACCGACAACTGCAACACCGCGATCGGCAGCCCGATGCGCAGGAACTGCACGAAGCTGACGCGCCGGCCCTGAGCCGCACAGATCCCGACGGCGACGATATTGGCCGCGGCCCCGATCAACGTGGCATTGCCGCCCAGGGTACCGCCGAACATCATCGCGACGAACACCGGCAGCGTGGCGTCGGGCCAGTCGGCGAATCCGGGGGCGAGGGCGACCTCAGGCACGGCCCCGGCCACCACCAGGTAGCCGGTGACCATCACCAGGGAGGCCGCCACCACCGGGATGTTGGCCAGCAGGCTCGACAGGATCGCGATGCCGCCCAGGGACAGGAAGGCGACCGACAGGACATCGTCCCCGAACCACGCGTAGAGCTGGACGGAGAGGCTCTGCAGCAGCTCCGTCTTGATGACGGCATGGACCAGCGTGAAGATGGCCGCGAGAAACACCAGCGACTTCCAGTCCACGTCGCGGATCACCTCGGCGACCGGCTCGACGTGCATGCCATAGACCACAAGCAGCGCGAGCGAGGCGCCGATGATCGCGACCGCCGGCGGAACGATGTGGTTCGGCAGATATTCCCCGAACAGGAACAGCAGCACCATGATAAGAAGCACCAGCAGCGCCAGCGCCAGAAAGACCGGACGCTCGATGGCCAGGTGCGGGCGCGCGGCCGGCAGCGTCGACCGCGTCGCCCAGACCTCGGGCAGCAGGAGCGGCAGCAGCGGCACCACGGCCAGCACGGCCAGCAGTCCACCCAGGCTCACCATCTGCAAGTAACCGGTGAAGGACAGCCCGATCGCGCTACCGACGAGAAATGTCGCGGGATCGCCCACCAGGGTCAGCATGCCGGCCGCGTTGCTGACGATGGCCGTGATGATCATTGGCCCCACAAAGTCGATCTTGAGCGTCTTGCAGACGCCGATGATGACCGGCGCCACCAGGATGACGGCGGTCGCGTTGGGCAGCAGGGCGCAGACCGGTGCCACCAGCGCCACGATGAGCAGCAGAAGCCGCTTGCCGCTGCCGCCGGTCGCCCGCAGGAAGGCGTCGCCGAGCCATTCGAAGATCCCGGTCTTGGCGATCATCCGTGCTACCACCATGCCGCCGAAGAGCAGGGCGAGCGGACCGCCGGCGGTGTGCACAATCGGCATCAGATCGCCGCCGTCAAGGATACCGAATGCAATCAGGAGGCTGACCCCAAGCAGGGCGGCAACCGCCATGTCAATGAGATCGAAGGCGATCAAGAGGATCACGGCGGCGAAGATGCCGATGGTGAAATACATCTGAAAGTCGGTCATCGGGGCGTCACTCAGTCAATCGACGGCACATAGTGGAGTCCGCCCTGGTTCCAGAGCCGGTTGAGACCGCGCTCGATCTTGAGCGGACTGGCGCGCCCGAGGTTGCGATCGTAGATCTCGTCATAGTTACCCACGGCCCGCACGACCCGCCGCCCCCAGCCGGGGGTGACACCCATCGAGCGCGCCAGCAATTCCCGCTCGTCGGCAGTCGCCCGCACCAGGGGGTTGGTGCCCTCGGCGATGACGGCATCGAGGTTGTCGTGCGTGACGCCGTATTGCTCCGCGAGGATTAGCACGTTCAGCACCCAGCGGATGAGTGTGGTCCACTCCGGATCGCCGCCCCAGACAACCGGGCTGAGCGGCTCGTTGGAGATGCGCTCGGGGAGGATCAGGAACGCCCCCGGACCACCCGGCGCCAGCAGACGCATGGCGGCTAGTTCGGCCGAGTCCGAGGTGTAGGCGCGGCAATCGCCGGCAAAGAAGGCAGCCGCGGCCTTGGGGGCCGAGTCGATCGCCAGTGACTCCACGGACCAGCCGTTCGTCCGGAAATACTCGGTTAGGTTGCGCTGGTGCGTCGTTCCCTTCTCCACACAGACCTTAGCGCCATTCAGGTCTGCTAGCGTTGCGATACCGGCGGCGGCTGGGACCATGAAGCCCTGGCCGTCGAAGAACAGGATCCCGGGAAACTGGACCCTCAACACCGCCTCGCGGGTCAGTGTCCAGGTGGTATTGCCCAGCAAGAGGTCGATCCGATGCGTCTGCAGCATGGGGAAACGGGCCGTGGCGCTCAGCGGCACGAAGGCGACCTGGTCCGGATCGCCCAAGACCGCGGCCGCCACCGCGCGACAGAAATCCACATCAAATCCATGCCAAGCGCCGGCCGCATCCATTTCGGAGAAGCCGGGGATGCCTTGGCTCACCCCGCAACGCACCTGCCCGCGAGCCTTCACGCCATCCAGGACCTCGCCCGCCTCGGCCCGTGGCAGGACGATGAGCGTGAGGACCAGTATGGCGGTATACCAAAGCGTCTGAACGGGTTTCATCACAATCCTCTGGTTGAAACCTACCCCTTCAGGGGGATAATGCGCTCGGGAGAGGGATAACCTCTTCCGTGCAGTGTCGCCCGGCTTAGCCGGGCGCGGATTGAAACATCCAGAGCTTCCGAGACCTGTGCGTGTTGACATCGGGATCGAGAACATGGGCGCGCGTCCTCACCGCGGGAACAGCAGGGTGATCGTCAGGCGCGCGCCCCAACCCTCGGGTCCGCTGTCGGGACTATCGGCCCAGTAGTGAACCCCGCCGGCCAAGCTCACCAACTGGCCGCCGATCCGAGTGACCTTCGACGCCACCGCTCGGATCGGGACGAGCCACTGTTCTTGATCCCAGTCGTAGAAGCTTTCGGTCTGGAGCGTATAGGTCCAGGCCGTCGGGGTCGTGTAGGACAGGAACGGCTGCACGAACGTCGTGTTGACGTCGCGGCGGTCGCTGTCGCCTGCAAAGGACCAGACGTGGTTGGCCAGCGCACCTAGGGTCCAAGGGCCATCCTGCCGAAGCACCACGGCGGTAAGACCGGCGGCCCACTTGTCGGCCGTCAGCAAGTCGTCGCTGCCCGTTGGCAACAGGAACGCTGGGCCTACGCCCCAGATCCAGCCCCCCGCGGTCGGTGCGACCGGGGAGAAAAACAGGCTTTGCATGATGTCGCCGAGGCCAGACTGGCTACCGGCGCCCGGGAAGATATCGCTCTGGTTGATGAGCGGAATGATGGTACGCGAAATCAGGTTCCAGTCCGAATTCAGCGAAACAGGAATCACGGGCTGGATGTTCAATTGCCACTGCCGGCCGTCCTCGGCCGGGCCGATGTTTTCGTTGTAGTTGAGCTGGAAGGGCACACTGATCAAGGCCGCGATTGGGTTGGCGAGTTGTTGCGCAAGCGCCTCTTCGCTCTGCTCCGCCAATGCCGCCGGGTGAAATGCGATGCTCCCTACCAGCATCAGCGCAATCCGGCCGCCTGCTGCGGTTCGTGTCATGTGCTCTTCTTCCCAATCGGCCGCGTGCGGCGATAACCGTTCGGTCACTGACCTATCTGGAGCGAGTGACCACCTCGGAGGTTTTGGCCGGC